>NZ_JAKJSW010000131.1:0-12431 GCF_050337375.1 Vibrio makurazakiensis
GTGGACCCACCTGACTCCATGCCGAACTCAGAAGTGAAACACAATAGCGCCGATGGTAGTGTGGGGTTTCCCCATGTGAGAGTAGGACATCGCCAGGCTTCAAATTTAGAAAATCGTCTCTGACGGTTTTCAATTTGCTGATATAGCTCAGCCCGGTAGAGCGCACCCTTGGTAAGGGTGAGGTCCCCAGTTCGAGTCTGGGTATCAGCACCAGAACAATAAAGCTTAATTGCTTTAAAAATTTGCTTGGCAACCATAGCATTGTGGACCCACCTGATTCCATGCCGAACTCAGAAGTGAAACACAATAGCGCCGATGGTAGTGTGGGGTTTCCCCATGTGAGAGTAGGACATTGCCAGGCTTTAAATTATGAACACTTGTCAGCGACGACAAGTAGTCCACTGCGGAGTGGTAGTTCAGTTGGTTAGAATACCGGCCTGTCACGCCGGGGGTCGCGGGTTCGAGTCCCGTCCACTCCGCCACTTATTAGAGAAGCCCAAGTCGAAAGACTTGGGCTTTTTTACGTCTGAAGCTTTTATCTAGCGGATGCTTTAAATGCAATGTAAGCGCAGTTAGTTCTTTCACGCTCACTTTTATAGCATATGTACCTCACGTTATAGGAGCGGGCGTCGCTATGTCTTTGTAGGCGAGTAGAATCAGTATCTATAGGCGTTAAGCTATTCGATTGTAGAATAGGTCGTTAATTGTTAGAACTTTGATGCAACTAATTTAGCTGCTACATAAAGCCTATGATTTAAAGCAAGGTACTATTTTCCGTCGTTATGCGGTGCTGTTTGTGCTTTGAAGTATTGAGTCAGTCATAGCACTTATTGAAGCGAAATAAAGGGAAAGGGATGTAGTCGGTGGGGAGAGAGGTAATGATGTTACTCACTACCTCTTAAGTTGAGTTCTAGTCTTCTTTTACTGAGGGATTATTATTACTTTGCATATCTTTTTCTGCTTGTTTAGCTTTTTCAATCATAGGGGTGATTGTTGAACCTTGGATTAGGATAGAAAACACGACTACCGCATAACTCATAACAAGTATGATCTCTTTAACATCGATCGCTTTATCCGGAATAACTAAAATCCCTGAAGGAATGGAAAGTGCCATTGCTAGAGCTAAGCCTCCTCGTAGACCACCCCAAGTTAAGATCTTAACAGCCCATGGGTTGTAAGTGCGGTAGCGCTTAAAGCCTATATATGAAATGAATACACTTAGGTAACGTGCTGTAAGTACGAGCGGAATCGCAAAGGCCATTAATATCCAGTCTTCTTGGTGGAATTTGAATAACAGCATCGACATACCGATAAGTAAAAACAGTACCCCATTTAAAAACTCATCGACTAATTCCCAAAAGTGGTCTAAATGCTCTTCACTTTCTTTTGAGAAGCCAATAAAGCGAGTCCAATTCCCGATCATAATACCGGATACCACCATAGCTAACGGGCCAGATACATGAATGACGTCGGCAAATACGTATCCCGCAGTAGGGATACCAATAGTGAGTAGTAGCTCCATGGAATGATCATTGGTTGAGCTGATTAGATAATGAAATAGCAGACCTAAAGCAAAACCATAAGCTATACCGCCGATGGCTTCTTGGAAGAAAAGAAAACCAACGCTTGAAACTGTTGGTACCTCTGTTCCGAAAGCGATAGTGAATAGAGTCACGAAGATCACTAAGCCGAAACCGTCATTAAACAGTGACTCCCCCTCAATCTGTGTTGAAATTCGCTTAGGGGCATCGAGCTTTTTCACAATAGCCAGTACAGCAATTGGATCTGTAGGCGAAATTAGTGACCCAAACAGTAGGCAGTATACAAAGTCGAACTGTATTCCTATTAACTGACAAAACCCATAAAGCGCCCCACCAATGAAAAAGGTTGAGAATAGTGTTGCACCAAGTGCTAGTACCGTTATTTCCCACTTTTGATCTTTAAGGTTCGGGAGCTTTATCCCTAAACCTCCGGCAAATAGAAGAAATCCAAGAATTCCTTTTAAAAGGAAATCTTCAAAGTTGATACTTGTCATGGTCGATGTGGCAATTTCTGTCAGTTGAAACCAATCGTTTTGACCTGCAATTAGGATCAACAGTGAGAGCATCATCGCGCCTGCTGTGATCGCGATAGTGGTCTGCATCTTACCTATCTTACTGTTAACAAATGCAATAAACATGGCAGCGGCAGATAGAAAGCAAAGCGTATAATAGATGGACATAGTTTACTCTTGGATGTAACTAAATATTTCAACGAATTTTCTGCTTTGAACGATTAAATAGCAATCATTTTTTGTCATGCTTGTGTAAGCCTTTTACTCATGAAAATTTGTCAGTGAAAGGTCTTTTAGACGTCTAGATTCCTATACAAGGTATGTTAGGATGGAAGTAGACAAATTTAACGCTCCAAGGAATGAGGTTGTACTGTGGGAAGTAAAATTAAACAGCAGATTGAAGCTCAATTAGCACGAAGAATCATGCTAATAGATGGCGGTATGGGTACCATGATCCAAGGGTATCATCTAGAAGAAAGTGATTACCGTGGTGAGCGATTCGCACAGTGGCATAGTGACCTTAAGGGCAATAATGACTTATTGGTTCTAACCCAACCTAAATTGATCAAGGATATCCACTTAGAGTATCTTGAGGCTGGCGCTGACATTCTTGAGACCAATACTTTTAACGCTACAAACATCGCAATGGCTGACTATGATATGGAAAGCCTGAGTGAAGAAATTAACTTTGCGGCTGCTAAGCTAGCCCGTGAAGCCGCGGATGAGTGGACAGCAAAAACACCGGATAGACCTCGATATGTTGCGGGGGTACTTGGTCCAACAAATAGAACTTGTTCTATCTCCCCAGATGTAAATGATCCCGGATACCGAAATGTTAGCTTTGATGAGTTAGTAGAAGCGTATCGTGAATCTACTTTAGCGCTAATCAAAGGCGGCTCTGACCTTATCCTGATTGAAACTATTTTTGATACTTTGAATGCTAAAGCATGTGCATTTGCGGTTGATACGGTTTTTGAAGATATTGGTTACTCTTTACCTRTCATGATTTCAGGCACCATTACGGACGCATCAGGCCGTACCCTTTCAGGACAAACGACAGAAGCCTTTTATAATGCTCTACGCCACGTTAAACCAATATCATTTGGTTTGAACTGTGCTCTTGGGCCTGATGAACTTCGTGAATATGTTAGCGAAATGTCTCGTATCTCCGAATGCAGTGTTTCAGCTCACCCTAACGCCGGTTTACCTAATGCTTTTGGTGAGTATGACCTATCTCCTGAAGATATGGCTGTACATGTAAAAGAATGGGCTGAAAGTGGTTTTTTGAACTTGATTGGTGGTTGCTGTGGTACAACGCCAGAGCATATTCGTCAAATGGCTCAAGCGGTGGAAGGTGTCACTCCTCGCCCATTACCTGAACTTAAGATTGCTTGTCGTTTATCTGGTTTAGAACCATTAACTATAGAGAAAGAGTCGTTGTTCGTGAACGTTGGTGAGCGAACAAATGTGACAGGTTCAGCACGATTCAAGCGATTAATTAAAGAAGAGCTTTATGACGAAGCCTTAAGTGTTGCCCGTGAACAAGTGGAAAATGGCGCACAAATCATCGATATTAATATGGATGAAGGCATGCTTGATGCTGAAGCATGTATGGTTAAATTTCTTAACTTATGTGCATCAGAGCCTGAAATCTCCAAAGTCCCAGTGATGGTCGATTCATCAAAATGGGAAGTTATTGAAGCTGGTCTTAAATGTATTCAAGGTAAAGGCATCGTAAACTCTATCTCTTTAAAGGAAGGTAAAGAGAAGTTTGTTGAGCAAGCAAAACTGATTCGTCGTTATGGCGCAGCGGTTATTGTTATGGCTTTTGATGAAGTCGGTCAAGCAGATACTCGCGAACGCAAAATAGAGATCTGTACTAATGCTTACCGAGTACTAGTTGATGAAGTTGGCTTCCCACCTGAAGATATTATCTTCGATCCTAATATATTTGCAGTAGCAACGGGGATTGACGAGCACAATAACTATGCGGTCGATTTTATTGAAGCCGTTGCTGATATCAAACGAGATCTACCTCATGCCATGATTTCTGGTGGGGTATCAAACGTTTCGTTCTCGTTCCGAGGCAATAACTACGTTCGTGAGGCAATACACGCTGTATTCCTATATCACTGTTTTAAGAATGGTATGGATATGGGGATCGTAAACGCCGGTCAATTAGAGATCTACGATAACTTACCTGAAGATTTACGCGATGCGGTAGAAGATGTTGTATTGAACCGACGTGACGACTCAACAGAGCGTCTGCTGGATATCGCGACAGAGTACTTAGAACGAGCTGTTGGTAAAGTTGAAGATAAGTCAGCACTAGAGTGGCGTACTTGGCCTGTTGAAAAACGTTTAGAACACTCTCTTGTTAAAGGAATTACCGATTTTATCGTTGAAGATACCGAAGAAGCCCGTGTTAATGCGGATCGTCCTATTGAAGTGATTGAAGGTCCTTTAATGGATGGCATGAACGTAGTTGGTGATCTGTTTGGCGAAGGTAAGATGTTCCTTCCTCAAGTTGTTAAATCAGCACGTGTAATGAAACAGGCTGTAGCCCACTTAGAGCCATTCATTAATGCAGCTAAAGATGTTGGTGCAACTAACGGTAAAATTCTTCTGGCCACAGTTAAGGGCGATGTTCATGACATTGGTAAGAATATCGTTGGCGTAGTACTACAATGTAATAATTATGAAATTATCGACTTAGGTGTGATGGTTTCTTGCGAAAAAATCCTCAAAGTAGCTAAAGAAGAGAATGTCGATATTATCGGCCTCTCTGGCCTGATCACTCCGTCACTGGACGAAATGGTTCACGTTGCTAAAGAGATGGAACGTCAAGGCTTTGAACTGCCGTTGCTTATCGGTGGTGCTACGACATCAAAGGCGCATACTGCGGTTAAAATTGAGCAAAATTACCATAACCCTGTTGTATACGTTAATAATGCTTCACGTGCGGTAGGCGTATGTACTTCACTGCTGTCAGACGAGTTAAGGCCCGGATTCGTAGAAAAGCTTGACCTTGATTATGATCGAGTGCGAGAGCAGCATAATCGTAAAACACCACGAACAAAGCCGATTACTTTAGAAGCTGCGCGCGAGAATCGTGTCGCGATAGATTGGGACGTTTACACTCCACCACAGCCTATAAAACCGGGTATTCATGTATTCGATGATTTTGATGTTGCTACATTACGTAAGTACATCGATTGGACTCCATTTTTTATGACTTGGACGTTGATGGGTAAATACCCGGCAATATTAGATCATGAAGAAGTGGGTGAAGAAGCTCGCCGTTTGTTCAAAGATGCAAACGATATGCTAGATCGAGTAGAGCGTGAGGGACTGCTTAAGGCTCGTGGTATTTGTGGGTTATTCCCTGCGGCGAGTGTCGGTGATGATATTGAGGTGTATACCGATGAGTCTCGTAGTGAAGTAGCAGAAACGTTCTATAACCTTCGTCAACAAACAGCGAAGCCTAAAGGCTTTAATTACTGTTTATCGGATTATATTGCTCCTAAAGACAGTGGTAAAGAGGATTGGATTGGTACGTTTGCTGTTACTGGTGGTGTTGGTGAAAGAGAGTTAGCTGATGAATATAAGGCTAATGGTGATGACTATAATGCCATTATGATCCAAGCTGTTGCAGACCGTTTAGCTGAGGCGTTTGCCGAATGTTTACATGAAACGGTTCGTAAAGATATTTGGGGATACTCCCCTGATGAAGCTCTATCTAACGATGACCTTATTCGTGAAAAGTATCAAGGTATTCGCCCTGCACCTGGTTATCCAGCATGTCCAGAGCATACGGAGAAAGCGACTATCTGGAACTTGATGAATGTAGAAGAGACGATTGATATGTCACTTACTACTAGCTATGCAATGTGGCCAGGGGCGTCTGTGTCTGGTGTGTACTTCTCTCACCCAGACTCTCGTTACTTTGCGATTGCACAAATCCAACAAGATCAGGCAGAGAGTTATGCTGATCGTAAAGGTTGGGACATGCTTGAAGCAGAAAAATGGTTAGGTCCAAATTTAAACTAAAAGTATTAATTGATTAGAATAAAAAAGGTTGCCAATTCGGCAACCTTTTTCTTTAGCTTAGAGGCTAGATTAGCTCTCAAAAAGTTCTTTGTGCAGTTTCTGAATAGCAGATCGAGATACTGATTCGTGTAATAAGAAGCATAGGTTATGAGGGCTAGCGCCGTAACAAATCATACGCAGGTTAAAATCTTCAAGCGTGCTGAATACTTGTTTTGCGTAGCCTTTACTTTCACTCATATTGTTACCAATTAGCGCAACTAAGCAAAGGTTATGCTCGACTTCCACTGTACATAACTGTTCAAGCTCTTCACGTACTGCCTGTGGTAATTCAGGTGCGCCGCCAGCGGTGTCTGTTTGGTCAAGAGTTAACGAAACACTGATCTCTGAAGTAGTAATGAGATCAACAGAGATCTTATGTTTAGCCAGTATTTCAAATACCTTCGCAAGAAAACCGTAGGCATGGAACATATTTGCACTACGTAGAGTCACCATAGTTTGGTTGCAACGTAAGGCGAGAGCGCGAAATAGTGGGGAGCTTTCCACTTGGTGTCTAATCCAAGTGCCACCTTTCTCTGGCTCTTTAGATGAGCCCACAAATACAGGAATGTCGTGACGTAATGCTGGCACCAATGTAGAAGGGTGAAGGATCTTTGCACCAAAATTAGCCATCTCAGACGCTTCGCTAAAGCTAATTTCAGGAATTGGAGAAGCATTCGGAGCGATGCGAGGGTCGGTCGTATAAATGCCTGGAACATCGGTCCAGATCTCTAAACCAGAGGCTTGAACCGATTCTGCAATTAAAGCTGCACTGTAGTCACTACCGCCACGACCAAGGGTTGTAGTATTCCCTTCTAGATCGCTACCTATGAATCCTTGAGTAATTACTACATGACTTTGGCAAAGAGGTATCAGTTTTTCTTTCGCAAGTGAGGCAATTTCTTCAAGCTGAGGTTCAGCTTTACCGTGATTGTTATCTGTGCGCAACACATCACGAATATCAAAGCGAACGGCTTCAATACCACGTTCACGCATTATCTGAGTTAGCAGGAAAGTTGACATTAGCTCGCCGCATGCAACAAGGTGATCTGTGAGCTTTTTACTCGATTGGAAAGAAGCAGCTTCAGCGGCACTAGCTACGTTATCCAAAATCGAATGAACTTGTTTTTCTGCTTCGACTGGGTCAGCAAGCTGATCCAAAATGGAATGGTGAATTTGTGCTAGTTCACTAAGCACGGTTTTGCGTCGATTAGTGTCTTGTACGCCATTTGCTAGCTCTACAAGTAAGTTAGTGACTCCTGAACAGGCACTGCTAACCACAAGTTTGGTGTTTGGATTGTTTTCTATAATAGCAGCACAACGGCTCATAGCTTCAAAGTTGGCAACACTGGTTCCGCCAAACTTAGCTACATTAAAAGAACCAGCTACATTAAATGTGCTCACAGTATTTCTCCCACGACTTCCTGATAAACTTAAAGTTGGTTATCAAATGTGATAACCCAACGTCCAATGTTGAAGAGAGTATTCGAGCAATTTTCACGAGGTGTTATTATTGATAGGTCTACCTCAGAAGCTCTTCGCCAACGGTGTGACGACAGTTGAAGGGATTCAGCCCTAAACAACCGATAACCAGAATCCTACAATTTCGGGTTATCTCGGCACCGCTCCCCATCAGTGAATTGTATAGGGGTTGAGGCCCCACAAAACACCTGCCTGGGCAGTGCTCCTCTTCTGCTAAACAGCTCAACCATTGAACGTTTTTGCGCCATGAATGTCAATTAGTAAAGTGACAGAAAAGTAAAATTATTTTAACAACAATGTGACGCTGGTTTGACCTGTATACCTTAGGCTAATTGCTGCCCGTACTAAATTGCTTTAATGTGGTTGTTTACATAATTGTATGCAAGGAGCACCTATGTCGATTTCTAGTTTTATCCCTCCTCATCGGACGCTGTTAGGCCCCGGTCCTTCTGATATATCACCACAAGTGCTACAAGCACTGAGCCGTCCAACGATTGGCCACTTAGACCCTTTGTTTATTGGCATGATGGATGAACTTAAACTGCTTCTTAAATACGCATTTCAAACTGAAAATGAATTTACGATTGCAGTTTCTGCCCCTGGAAGTGCGGGTATGGAAACCTGCTTCGTCAATTTAATTGAGCCGGGTGAAAAAGTTCTGGTTTGTCGAAATGGCGTATTTGGTGAACGAATGCGCGAGAACGTAATTAGATGTGGTGGTGAAGCGATCGTTATTGACGATGATTGGGGGAAACCAGTATCTGTCGATAAAGTCGAACAAGCTTTGAAGGAACATGCAGAAATTAAGGTTGTTGCATTTGTTCATGCCGAAACCTCGACTGGCGCTCTGTCTGACGCAGAAGCAATTTCAAAGTTGGCTCGTCAATATGGTGCTCTGACAATTGTCGATGCCGTTACTTCGTTAGGCGGTGTACCACTATTGGTTGATGAATGGCAGTTAGATGCTGTGTACTCGGGCAGCCAAAAGTGCCTGTCTTGTGTACCTGGTTTATCACCGCTAACTTTATCCTCTAAAGCGATAGAGAAGATCCAATCTAGAACAACTCCTGTTCAAAGTTGGTTTCTAGATCAAAGTTTGGTCCTTGGTTATTGGAGTGGAGAGGGTAAGCGTAGTTATCACCATACAGCCCCTGTGAATAGTTTATATGCACTGCATGAGTCTCTATTAATTCTAAAAAATGAAGGTTTAGAGAATGCTTGGGCACGACATAAAACGATGCACAATAAACTAAAATTAGGATTGGAGAATCTTGGCTTTAGTTTTGTCGTAGAAGAAGCACATCGTTTGCCTCAGCTAAATGCTATCTATATCCCAGAAGGGATTGATGAGGCAGAAGTACGTGGCCATTTATTAGAAGAATATAACTTGGAAATTGGTGCGGGCTTAGGCGTATTAGCGGGGAAAGCTTGGAGAATTGGTCTTATGGGCTATGGTGCTAGAAGCGAAAATGTTTCTTTGTGTTTGCGAGCCTTAGAAGAATCCTTGAATTAATAAAAATGGAGGCGAATAAGCCTCCATTTTTTATTTAACTACTGGGTAGCGTCAGCTTCGCTGCCTGAAGGTCTTAGATACTTAACTTGAGAGAAGTCTTTATTCGGAAAGAGAAACTCTGCTTCTTTTCGAATTTGCTCTGCTCGACTGCTATCTCCCAACCCTTGGTAGGCCAAAATTAGGTTACTGTAGAAAGCGGGACGTGGCTTGTTCTTAATTATCCTCAATGACCAATCGATATATGGCTGAATCAATTTCTCGTTTTCGGTGTATAAACCGATGTTTAAATAGGTACTGTAAATATCCCAGTCGAATCGGTCTTTCCATGCTATCGGGTTACTTACCTGATTTAATACCTCGGGGTCTTTCGGTCGCGACTGCTCAAATTTTGTTAATACGTAGTTGGTATGTAGGGAGCTGAGCATATAAATACTGACTAAAATCGGTAATACAAGACTGAGGACTCTTAAGAGCGTCTTACTTATTGAACTGAAGCTCTTAGCTGAATGCTTAGAGACGCGCTGATCAACCCAATAAATTAAGATGATAAAAGTAACCCAGTGAATAGCTGAATGATAGAAAGGGTACTCAAGTTGTGAATGCAGAACTATGGGGATAAATAACGCGAACATGGCCAGACGAGTGCCTTTATTCGCAGTTATGAGCCTAGATAGTACTAATAAAGCGGCTAATAGAATACCTATAATCGGTAGAATACCGCCTTCAACTCCCCAGTACAGCAGTTCATTGTGAGGATGGTCCATTGATGGAAGCCCTGGATGGTATTCCGGGTTTAGCTGATGCTGGCGCGCAGTATACAGTGTGTATTCGGCTTCAAATCTGCCGTAGCCATAGCCGGTAAATGGCTTTTCGATCAGCATATCTAGGGCTTGTGGAAAAATGTAAGATCTTGCGTTCTCTAACTCGAGTTTTTCTGCTGCTAACCCTGTACTTTTTGCTCCACCAGCTAATGATATGCCCAAAGCTAGCCCGATAAGCACCGACGCTATCCAACCGAAAAATCGTTTGTTGGTCGAGAAACGATACAAGTATGGTGTGATGAAAGCTGTTCCAAGTAATGCTCCTAACCACCCGGTGCGAGAGGCCAAAAGGATTAACAGAGGGATTGTGATAAGTGGTACGGCGTAGAGAAGGCTAACCTTACTCAGTTTGTAGTTATATTTATGTGCTTGCCTTGCTAATAAATAAGCCGATATGACTAATCCTGTTGCGAGAAAGCTAGCCATAACATTAGGTTGCTGAAATATCCCATATGGCCGGTTAGTTTGAGTGTTATAGCCGAGTATATTTCCGGGTTCTAAAATGAAATATTGTGTATAGCCCAAAATAGCTTGTATAACAGTGGCCACTAAGACAAACCAAAGCAACCGTTGTTTTTGGCTGTTACTAAATTGGAATTGTTGGAGCACGAGGAATAAGCAGAATCCAGCCCATAACCCAACTAATTTATTAGCGGCTAAAGTCGACTCTGAATTTGGGTAAAGTAGAGGCAAAGTTAACATTAAGCAGCAAAGGAATAGTCCGACAGTAACCTTGGAGTAACGAACTCGTTGATTGTTTGCTAGTTGGTAGAAACCTATCGCGATAGCAATGGATATAGCGACCCAGGTTGTGGGGTTAAATGAAAGGGCAAGCCCCGAACCCCCTGGGTTTGGCATGAAAAAGTGCATTGCCAATAAAAATGCTGCACCTAGAGCGGCCAAAAAAGCCTTATTCAAGGGGAGTGGTTTAAGCATCACTGCTAACTGGGTACCACTAGTGTGTAATGTCGCCATAGAAAATCGATTCCTGAAAGTCGTAGGGCTTACGTCCGAAGAGAGTAAGCCCTATTACTTTAGCGTTTTTTACAACTTTAACATAGGTTTAAGAAAGTGGGCTGTGTGTGAACCTTCGACAAGTGCCACGTCTTCCGGTGTGCCAGACGCTACAATTTCACCACCACCTTGACCACCCTCTGGCCCTAAATCGATGATCCAGTCAGCAGTTTTAATGACATCTAAGTTATGTTCGATGACGACAACTGTATTTCCATGATCTCTTAGGCGGTGTAGTACTGTGAGGAGCTGTTGTATATCATGAAAATGCAGCCCAGTTGTTGGCTCATCTAATATGTACAAGGTTTTTCCTGTATCACGTTTAGATAGCTCTCTCGCGAGTTTAACCCTTTGAGCTTCACCACCTGAAAGAGTGGTAGCTGCTTGCCCTAAGCGAATATAAGAGAGACCTACATCCATCAACGTTTGTAGTTTTCGAGCAATGACTGGAACAGGATCGAAGAAAGCACGAGCGTCTTCAACCGTCATCTCTAAAGCTTCATCGATGGTTTTTCCTTTGTATCTTACTTCTAATGTCTCGCGGTTGTATCTTTTTCCTTTACAGACATCGCAAGGAACATATACGTCGGGTAAGAAGTGCATTTCTACCTTGATAACACCGTCTCCCTGGCAGGCTTCACAGCGTCCGCCACGGACATTGAAGCTAAAGCGTCCTGGTTTATAACCACGAGAGCGAGATTCTTGTGTACCAGCAAAGAGCTCTCGGATTGGCGTGAAGATCCCTGTATAAGTCGCTGGGTTTGATCTTGGTGTGCGGCCTATTGGGCTTTGATCAATGTCGATCACTTTGTCGAAATGTTCTAAGCCTTTTATTTTTTTGTATGGTGCAGGAGTAGCTGTCGTTGCGCCATTGAGTTGTGTATGGGCAATTTTGAAAAAGGTGTCATTGATCAGGGTTGATTTACCCGATCCGGAAACACCAGTAATACAGCTGAATAGACCTACAGGGATCGTTGCTGTTACTTCTTTGAGGTTATTCCCTGTTGCCCCAATGAGCTCTACGACTTTCTTCTTGTCGATGGGAGTTCTTTGCTCAGGGATTGCTATTTCTTTTTTGCCACTTAGGTACTGCCCTGTAAGAGAATCAGGATGAGCGAGGATGTCATCCATAGTACCTTCAGCGACAATATTTCCCCCGTGAACACCTGCACCTGGGCCAATATCTATCACATGATCTGCGCAGCGAATTGCATCTTCATCATGTTCTACAACGAGTACAGTGTTACCTAAATCACGCAGGTGAATTAGTGTTTTGAGTAGACGTTCATTATCTCGTTGGTGTAACCCTATAGATGGTTCATCCAATACATACATTACACCCACAAGYCCGGCACCAATTTGGCTGGCAAGACGGATACGCTGAGCTTCACCGCCTGAGAGTGTTTCGGCACTGCGCGAAAGGTTTAAATAATTAAGTCCAACGTTAACCAGAAAGTGCAGT
>NZ_JAKJSW010000029.1:0-38079 GCF_050337375.1 Vibrio makurazakiensis
ATTCATTACCTACACTGCAAAGTATTGTTTGTGTGGGGGAGCAGCCGTGTCATGCCATACTGAGTGGTGAGGTGTTGGCTCAAGGAGAAAGCATTCGTGGTTATCGAGTTAAGACTATAGAACCAGAATACGTTTACCTGCAAAAAAACAGTAAAAAGTGGAAATTAGAACTGTTTTCTCTAGATATTAAGAATAATTAAGGTTTGAGTGAAGACATGCGAAAACTCGTAGTGGCAATTATCATTTCATCATTAGTCGGCTGTTCGATGGGGCATCGTGATCCTGTTGAAATTAAAGAAACACTGAATGAATCTATTAATGAGGCAAACAGTCGTAGCCTACACGAACTACCTTCTTCAGTTCAGGATGATTTAATGCCTGAACTTGAAAGCTCGTCGTTAGTTGCAGCAGAGTCGATTAAGCGCTTTAGGGTGAAAACAAAAGATGTCGATGCCCGAACGTTCTTTACCAGTTTGGTAAAAGGAACTGAGTACAGTGCTGCAATCCATCCTAGTGTTAGCGGCAAGATCACGGTTAATTTAAATGATGTAACACTTGATGAAGTACTAAGCGTTGTTCAAGACCTTTACGGTTACGACATCGAAAAGAAAGGTAAGGTCATTCAAATTTATCCTGCTGGTCTTCGCACAGTAACTATTCCTGTCGATTACTTACAAGTAAAACGTGTGGGTCGCTCATTAACGACGATAACTACAGGTACTATTAGTAGTAATGATGATAGTGGTTCATCTTCTTCGTCCTCTTCAAATTCATCTAGCTCATCGTCTTCAAATTCTAACTCCTCTAGCTCAGGTAGCTCAAATAATGGTGGTACTGAAATTGAAACGACTTCCGAGAGTGACTTTTGGCCTCAGCTAGAAAAAGCGGTTGCTCAATTGATTGGTTCAGGAAGTGGGCAAAGTGTTGTTGTCACTCCACAAGCGAGTGTTATTACTGTTCGAGCATTCCCTGATGAAATTCGCGAAGTTCGTCAGTTCTTGGGCATATCTCAAAAGCGCCTACAGCGACAAGTTATTTTAGAAGCTAAAATCCTTGAAGTAACCTTAAGTGATGGTTATCAGCAAGGTATCAATTGGACTAATTTATCTAAGTCTATCGGCAGCGGAGGTATTGTTGTTGATCGCCCGGCAAGTGCTCTACCTCCTTTGGATGCTATAAGTTCTTTACTGGGTGGACAAACCAACGTCACTATTTCTGATGGTAGCTTTGAAGCCGTATTGAGCTTTATGGATACCCAAGGTGACCTGAATGTCCTGTCTAGCCCACGTGTTACTGCATCGAATAACCAGAAAGCTGTAATCAAAGTCGGCACCGATGAATATTATGTAACCAACTTATCAAGTGTTGTAGGCAGCGGTGATAACGCTAACGTTGCTCCAGAAGTAGAGCTAACGCCGTTCTTCTCTGGTATTTCACTGGATGTGACCCCTCAAATAGATGACAAGGGCAATGTATTCTTACATGTGCATCCTGCCGTTATCGAAGTCGATGAGGAAGTGAAGGAATTAAACTTAGGTAGTACAACGGGGAATGTGACACTTCCTTTGGCAAAAAGCTCTATTCGCGAGTCTGATTCTGTTATCCGAGCTCAAGATGGCGATGTTGTTGTTATTGGTGGTTTAATGAAATCAAACACCAGTGAAATTGTTTCTAAGGTACCGTTCTTTGGTGATATCCCAGCGTTAGGGCATCTGTTCCGTAATACTTCAGAGCTTCAGCAGAAGACTGAACTAGTTATTTTGCTTAAGCCGACGATTGTTGGTGTGAATACGTGGCAAAAAGAGCTAGAGAAATCTCGTGATTTATTGCAGCAATGGTTCCCTGACCAAGAATAAATAGGCGAGTTGTCGATGTATCAAGCACACTTTGGATTTGACACTCTGCCTTTTACTTTGACACCCAATACCGAATTGTTTTATGGGCTAGCCCCTCATTTTGAAGCGATACAAATGGTACTTTCTGCTTTAGATATGGGAGAAGGGGTGATTAAAGTAACGGGTGAGGTTGGCACAGGGAAGACGATGGTTTGCAGAATGCTTGTAAACCAGCTTCAAAGCCAGTGTGCGCTGATTTACCTACCAAATCCTGTTTTATCCGGGGCTGATTTACGTTCGTCTGTCGCTAAAGAGTTAGGATTAGAAATACAAAATGAAGCATCAATTGTAGATGATATTCAGCATCAGCTAATTAGCTTACATGCCGAAGGAAAAAGAGTTGTAGCGGTGTTAGATGAAGCCCAAGCATTAACGGATGAAGCATTAGAAACTCTTCGTTTGTTTGGCAACCTAGAAACTGAAGATAGAAAGCTCCTGCAGATCGTCTTACTTGGGCAACCAGAACTAGACAGCCGACTAGAGGAATATCATTTAAGGCAGTTTCGGCAGAGGATCAGTTTTAGCTCTCGACTAAGACCATTAAGGCTCGATGAAACTATCGCGTATATCGATAACCGGTTGTCTAAGTCTGGCTGCACTAGCCCTTTATTCAGTTTCTCTCAAAAGAAGGCGATTTGGAGTTCTTCATTAGGTACCCCTAGATTAATTAATCAAATTTGCCATAAAGCATTATTACTCTGTTTTAGTGAGCAGGTTGATAGAATTGAAAATCATCATTTATATTCGGCAATGCATGATACTTATGATGTTCGAAAACCAAAGTTTAAAACCCCGTATTTATGGGGGTGGAGCTAACTATGAGTGCTATAAATAGTGCGCTGTCTGACTTGGCAAAGAAGAAGTCGAATAACAATATTGAAGCTGCAATTATTCCTGCTGTAAAAACTCGATCGCCAATTATTTGGTTAGCTGGTGGGTTTACATTGAGTTTGGCCGTAGGTGGGTGGGCTGTTAATCAGTCAGCGCCGAAATCTATTATTTCAGAGAGTGAAATCGTTCAAGTTCGTAGCCAGGTCGATGTGTTACCTGTTCCTACTAATAAAATTACGCCTCAAGTCACGGTGACTGTGCAAGCTGAGCCTTTAGCTACTGTTATGGCTCAAAATAATTCTAGTCAACTTATAGATGCGGGCAGCTCCCAAATTGAAACATTGGCAGTTAAAGCCGCCGATAAAAAGGTCGAGAAAGTTGCTACAACTTTAGACTCGTCGGTAAAAGTTAGTCGAAGTGTTCAGAAAGTACCTGAACCAGTGTTAGTTGCTAGTAGCCATGTGTCAAACAGCCAAATAGCGACAGGGCAGACCAAAATTAAATCTGAGCAAGTATTGGTTGAAACCGAGATGATGATTCAGCAAGTTGAACTTACGCCTGAACAACTATCAGAAAATGCACAAGGTCGCGCTCAAAAAGCATTAGACAGTAATGATTTACTCGGCGCTTTATCTAACCTAACCGAAGCTTTGCGTTATACACCTAGGAATGAGAGTGTCAGGAAGAAATTAGCGATATTGTATTTTGGTAAAGGTGATACACGAAAAGCGTATGAGTTACTTCAAGCTGGCATTGAGCTTAATAATGACAGTGAGTCATTAAGGTTGGGGTTATCTAAGCTATTAATAAAAGCCGATCAAGCTGAGGCTGCACTGAGCCCATTAGTTCACCTGCCACCTAAAGCAAGCAAAGACTATTTAGCTATGAGAGCCGTATTAAGTCAGAAGTCTCAACAAGAAGAAATCGCGTTAGAGAGCTATCAGCAATTGGTCAATATTGATGACAGTAATGCTCGATGGTGGCTGGGATTAGGCATTCAGCAAGAACGCCAAATAGACTTGAAACAAGCAAAGCATTCTTACCAGCAAGCTTTGAAGAGAGTCGGTATATCGTCCCAATCTCAGAACTTTGTTCGAGACAGATTGAAAATATTAAAAGAATTAGAGGGCGCTGATAGTGCAAATTAAGTTAAGGAAGCGTCTGGGTGATTTACTTGTTGAAGAAGGGATTATTACCGATTCTCAAGTAGAGCAAGCGCTTGCAGCACAAAGGAGTACCGGTCAAAAASTGGGTGATACGTTGATTGATTTAGGCTTCTTGTCTGAACAACAAATGCTGACCTTTTTATCACAGCAGTTAGCGCTTCCACTGATCGATTTGAACCGTGCTAATGTCGATATTGATGCTGTTCAAATTCTTCCAGAAGTGCATGCTCGACGTTTAAGAGCTCTGGTTATAGGTAAGAACGGCGATACATTGCGTGTTGCAATGAGTGATCCTGCCGATTTATTTGCTCAAGAGTCATTGTTAGGACAGATTGGACAGTACGGTTTAGAGTTTGTTATTGCACCTGAAAGGCAGTTGGTTGAAGGGTTTGATCGTTACTACCGTCGTACCAAAGAAATTGCCTCATTCGCTGAACAACTGCAAGCAGAGCATCAAGTAACAGAAGCGTTTGACTTTGATGTTGTTGATGAAGACAGTGATGAAGTTACCGTCGTTAAACTTATCAACTCGCTATTTGAAGATGCTATTCAAGTTGGTGCTTCCGATATACATATAGAGCCAGATGCGGGATTGCTTCGTTTACGTCAGCGTATTGATGGTGTATTGCATGAAACGATTCTTAATGAAGTGAATATCGCTTCAGCTTTAGTTTTGCGCTTGAAATTGATGGCTAATTTAGACATCTCAGAAAAGCGTCTTCCACAAGATGGTCGTTTTAATATTCGAGCAAAAGGACAGTCTGTTGATATCCGTATGTCAACGATGCCCGTGCAACATGGTGAATCAGTGGTTATGCGTTTGCTTAACCAATCATCTGGTCTAAGAAAACTTGAAGAGTCAGGTTTACCTGCCGACTTACTCGTTCGATTACGTCAGCAGTTACGTAGACCTCACGGTATGATTTTGGTTACGGGGCCTACAGGTTCCGGTAAAACGACAACCTTATACGGTGCTTTAACTGAGTTAAATGAGCCTGGGAAAAAGATAATTACCGCAGAAGATCCTGTGGAGTATCGACTCCCTCGAGTTAACCAAGTTCAAGTTAACCCTAAGATTGAATTAGATTTCTCAACTATTTTAAGAACTTTTCTTCGTCAGGATCCCGATATTATTTTGATCGGGGAAATGCGTGATCATGAGACTGTAGAAATCGGTTTACGAGCGGCTCTTACTGGTCACCTAGTCTTGAGCACACTACACACCAATGATGCGGTTGATAGTGCATTGCGGATGATGGATATGGGAGCCCCTGGTTACCTGGTCGCAAGTGCGGTTCGGGCTGTGGTTGCTCAACGTCTTATTCGCAAGGTCTGCACCGATTGTAAAGTAGATGATGAACTCGATGAAGCTCGAAAGCAATGGTTGAGTGTTCGCTTCCCAAATCAACAATCGTCTTCTTTTATTAAAGGGCGAGGTTGTCAAAATTGTAATCTCACAGGTTATCGTGGTCGAATCGGTGTGTTTGAAATGCTAGAACTCGATCAGGGGATGATGGATGCGCTGCGTTCTGACGATGCAGTTGGCTTCTCACGAGCTGCTCGACAATCTGAGCACTATAAGCCATTACTTGCATCTGCAATGGAATTGGCTTTAAGCGGCACGGTAAGCTTAGATGAAGTAATGTATTTGGGTGAAGGTGATGCTTCAGGTACAGCTGATGCCATTCTTCTATAGGGAGCTGTGATTTATGCCCACTTATCAATATCAAGGACGAAGTTCTGATGGCAGTAAGGTTAGTGGAACTTTTGAAGCTGGCACGGAAGATCTTGCCGCTGAGGGGTTGATGGCGAAGGGGATAATTCCTATCTCAATTAGTGCTAGCAAAGGCGGCTCTATGTTGAGCATGGACATTTCTAGCCTATTTGTTCCTGCAGTTCCATTAGAGGTATTGGTTCTTTTTTGTCGTCAGCTCTTTAGTTTGACCAAAGCGGGAGTTCCGCTACTCCGTTCAATGAAAGGTCTAACTCAAAATTGCGAAAACAAACAGTTGAAAGCAGCGCTTGAAGAAGTGGTTAACGAGCTGACTAATGGCCGTAGTTTGTCGGCATCAATGCAACTTCATCCTCGTGTGTTTAGCCCATTGTTTGTATCAATGGTTAGTGTGGGTGAGAATACAGGCCGATTAGACCAAGCATTACTCCAGTTAGCTGGTTACTATGAGCAAGAAGTTGAAACTCGTAAACGTATTAAAACTGCGATGCGTTATCCGATGTTTGTCATTAGCTTTATTCTAGTGGCTCTATTTGTTCTTAACGTGAAAGTGATCCCGCAATTTTCAAGTATGTTTAGTCGTTTTGGTGTCGACCTTCCATTGCCTACGCGTATCTTGATTGGTATGTCAGACTTCTTTGTGAATTATTGGATGTTGATGATTGGTGTGATTGTTGGCGGACTATTTGCTTTCAAAACTTGGATTGGCACTGATGATGGCCGGGAGAAGTGGGATAAATTTCGCTTAAGGATGCCTGTTGTCGGTGGAGTGGTGAATCGTGCTCAACTATCTCGTTTTTCTCGTACCTTTGCTCTAATGTTAAAAGCAGGGGTTCCATTGAATCAATCTTTGGCTTTGTCAGCAGAAGCTTTAGAAAATCGCTTCCTTGAGCTAAGAATTCAAGAAATGAAATCAGCTATTGAAGCGGGTAGTACCGTTTCTTCAACAGCAATTAATACCGGGATATTTACCCCGCTGGTGATCCAGATGATTTCTGTCGGTGAAGAAACGGGTCGGATAGATGAGTTGCTGTTGGAAGTCGCGGACTTTTATGATCGCGAAGTAGATTACGAATTAAAGACACTAACGGCGCGAATAGAACCGATACTATTAACGGTTGTTGCTGGTATGGTGCTAATCCTTGCATTGGGTATTTTCTTACCGATGTGGGGAATGCTCGATGCGATTAAAGGGTAATTAGTGGCTATTAGTATTCGTCGACCAAGAATGGCGGTATGGGGAGTGGTTATTTTATTCCTTATTTTTTCGTTCTTGGGTAAGTGGCGCGCCGTAGAAATGGAAGCGCTAAATACGTCGGTCGTTGTAGCAAGTAAAAGAATACTTGAACGAGCAAATTATTATAAACAGCACTATTTACTTGGTAGTAAAATAAGTGAAGAAGCGATGAATGGCTCTTTCAGCTACAGCAAGTCTGGTTGGTTAATTCCTACAGAGCAAACTGATAGCGTATGTAAGCAGTGGTTAACAAAGCTGTACCCAGAGCAAAGGATTTTGAATGTGGCTAGGCCAGAAATCTTTGATATGAGCATCAGTGATGAGCTTCATTGCCGATATGAATATACCGAGAAATATCAGATTGACGTGTTACTTTCTGATGGGCGGTTTAGTGTAAAGGTCAATATGTTGGCTTTGTGATTGTTTTGACACACCCCTAATATTATTAATGATTGAAGTATGTATAATATGTCATACTAATTATATGAGTAGGTAGAAAATGCTTAAAAATCAAAAAGGTTTCTCCTTAGTTGAATTGGTAGTGGTGATAGTAGTTGTTGGGCTATTGGCCGTTGCTGCTCTACCTCGTTTCTTAGATGTTACCGATGAAGCAAAGAAAGCAAGTATTGAAGGTGTCGCTGGTGGGTTTGCAACTGGTGTGCTTTCCGCAAGGGCTCAGTGGGAAGCAGAAGCTCGACCATCAGAAATCATTGGTGTTGAAACATACAATACTGTAAATTATGACGGTGTAGACTTTTGGTTAACCAGATCAACGAGCAGTAACGGTAATACTAATTTTAGAGACGGCTATCCATGGTCTCTAAACACTAATTCAGCTTCGGCACCGTCTAATGACGTGACAGACGCAGCGTGTGTTGACTTAATGGAAAACCTTCTTCAGAACCCACCCAAAGTTGGTACGTTAACTGATGTGGCTAATGGTTCTGATTACAAATATTCAGCGCAAGCGGATAATAGCAATGACTACTGCACTTACATTCAGTTGGAAGGTGGTACTGCGCATCAATTCGTTTACGAGATTAGAACTGGTCGTGTGACCGTAACACTGCAGTAAACCTGCGTTTAAATACACATAGAGAGAAAAGACTATGAAAAGACAAGGCGGTTTCACCCTAATTGAACTAGTGGTGGTGATTGTTATTCTAGGTATTCTTGCAGTAACTGCAGCACCTCGTTTCCTTAATTTACAAGATGATGCTCGTACTGCTTCTTTAGAAGGGCTACGTGGTGCAGTAGCGGGCGCCATGGGAATAACTTATGGACGTGCGGCTATTAATGGTATTGAAGGCACTACTTATACTGCATGGACTAGCGATGCTGTCCCAGGAACGGTTATTGATGATATTGCGCATCACTTCGGTTATCCAACGGCAGTAAATAATACAGCTGATAATCTAGGTGGTATTGTTCAAGCAATTGATCTATCTGGTGACTTTGTCGTTTTACAATCTTCTAGTGGTGACGTTACGGATCAAACTAATACAACAATTGATCTAGGTTTCACTGGTTTTACAGCTCAGTGTGTTCGTTATACTGCCGCTACGACTGCAGATAACCCTGCAACAGTTGCGTTGATAGACGGCGCTGCAGGTACTGCTTGTGGTTTGCCAGCGAATTAAACTTGAGAGTTTCTTTTTTGAGGCCAGCAATTGCTGGCCTTTTTTCTATCTGATATTTGTAATAAGCAACAAAGACAACATCCCGTATCTGAGTTACACTTAATCATTAAATTATCAAATATTTAGCGGAATGGATTTCGGTGAATAGACCTAATAGAACTTCTCCAATAAATAGAACTCTCCAAAGTGGCTTTACCTTAGTGGAGCTAATCATTGTTATCTTGCTGATAGCGATTGTTTCTGCTTATGCCTCTAGCCGTTATATAGGGAGAGATGATTTTTCTGCTTTTATTGCTCAAGAACAAGTGGTTTCTGTTATTCGCCAAGTTCAAATAAATCGTATGCAATCCAATGTTGATATAGATGCGGTTGTTGGAAATAGTAACTTTGTTTTAGCTATAACTGGAAATTGTGTTGGTTCTGAGGTCGGTTGTGCTGAGCAGAGTGAAGCTCGTAGTGACTGGACTGTATTCGATGGTGTAACGATGGCAGCAGCGTCAGATACTGCACCTGCAATCCCATTAAGTGAAATTAGTTTCGATCTATTAGGCAACCCTATTGGCGATGCAGCCTCTGGTGTGATTATTACCATTACTTCTAATTCGAATACTTGTAGCGTTGATATTAATGAACAAGGTTATGTGGGAATCGGAGGGTGTTTATGAACCGACTTAATAAGCTCTCCGTAACAAAAAGTGGTTTCACATTAATTGAAAGTGTCATTGTTATCGTGGTTATGGGACTTGCAATGACTACGATTGTTAACTTTTTAGCCCCTCAAATTAGCCGCTCTGGTGACCCTCATTATCAAACTCGTGCGGCGGCTTTAGGTCAAAGCGTAATGTCAATGATCCTTGCTCGAGGGTTTGATGAAAATAGTGATTTTGATGGTAGTCAACTTCGATGTGGAGAAGGGGCTGCTGCTGGCTCAGAGCATGAATTTTGCTCTGGTAACGCGGCAGATCCACAGAATCGACTTCTTGGCGATGATGGAGAAAATGTAGCTGATTACAATGACGTTGACGACTATATCGGGTGCTGGGAACCAGAGGCAACTAACGGGTGCCAAGACCTAAACCAATTATTAGGTGAAAATGTGGCGACGACATATCGCAACTTCCGTTTAGATATTGAGGTGACTTATCAAACTGTCGACCTATTAAAAAGAATCAACCTAACGATTTCAGCCTCGAATCAAGCTCCAATAGTATTGGATGCCTATAGAGGAAATTACTAATGAGAAGGCAGGGTTTCACTCTAATAGAGATGGTCGTTACCATGATTGTTGGGGGGATTCTGGTATTAGGTATCGCGGGGTTCGTTGAGTTGGGAGCTCGTGGTTATGCAGATACTGTAGATAGGCAGCGCTTACAAACTCAAGCAAAGTTTGTATTAGAAAAGATTACCCGAGAAGTACGTCACGCAGTACCGAATATGCTAAACCAGGATGCTGTGCTCCCAGGGGCAAGTTGTATCTCCTTTTTTCCTATTATCACATCAGGTATCTATACAGAATCTGGGGCGGATATTCAGTTTGTGGTCGGTGATGGTACGTTGACGACTGCAGATTTAGCTCTGCTTTCTTTAGTCATAAACCCTACAGAGGCTGTACCGACAAATAATGTGTTTCCACTCGCTTTGGTAACAGAGACTGACGATACCTTTTTTCTTACTGGAGAAGCGACTAACCTTGTAGGTAATTCAGTTTCTAATCGACATTATGTTTATAACCCTGATGGGGAGGTGAGCTACTGCATCGTTAATGGTCGTGTATGGCGAAGTGTTGATAATGGAACTCTAATTCCGATTTCAGATAATGGTGTGACTGGTACTTTAGGCTACCAGCCCGCAGACGTTCAGCGTAATGGTGTTGTCCATCTTGAATTTGATTTTAGGAATGAAGAGGGTGATGAGCTAACAAACTTCCAGCAAGATGTGCAGGTGATAAATGTTCCCTAAGAAGAAACAAGTTGGAAGCTTATATATTGTAGTTATCTTTGTGTTGGTTGTGATGGGATTTTTGGCAACTAGCTTAAGTCGTATGGAGTGGTCGAATCACGATGCGCATACTAAAGATATCATTGGTACTCAGGCCGCTCTTCTTGCCCATTCAGCAACAGAGCAAGCTCTAACGGAAATATACCCACCTAGACTTAATGAAACAGATCAATTTGATGTCGCAACAGCGTGCACGAACTTGAATGGAACTGCGATGACTTTTGAGTCAACGATTAGGTGTGATGATGTGCAGATCAGCTGCGGTACTGTTGGGGGCGAACTTGTCGACGGTTCTCAGCTATATGTAGTCAGCGCTGTCGCTACATGTGGAACTGGTATAAATTTAATGCAGAGAAATCAAGATATTTGGGTGAGGGAATGATGAGTCTAATGAAAATTGTATTTATTCTGTTTAGCTTGTTTTTTATTCAGACCTCTTATGCAAATCAATGTGACTCATTAAAAGGGCAAAATGATTTCACTATATCATTCCATGTGGAAGGTGATGATGATTATCAAGCGTTTAACTTAGTTCAGGGTAATCATGGACATGTATTATGGTACACGAAAAGAGAGAGAGTCGGCTCTGAGTATGTTTTTAATGAGCAAAACTTAGTCGATGACAGAGATTATGAAGTTACGATTACGAATGATGCCTCAAATAATATACTTCATTATTATCTCAGAGATATTGATAGTGGGCAGGATTCCCAGTTAGTAGAGGTTTTAAATAAGTCGTTAGATAATGGTAATCTAAATCCTATTTATGATAATGATGATATAACGAATGTTGAATGTGACTCTGAGGTGGTACCTCCCCCAACTTTGCCAGAAGTTTCTTATGAATTTGGAACTATTGAAGGCTTAGACTGTACTCAGGGGTGTAATGTTCGTTTTCAGAATAGCTACGAAAACCCTATTGTATTTTTAATGTCGACAATCGATCCTGATGATATTGCCAGTAGTGTTCCGACGAAGTCTAGTGTTGCTAACATTTGGAACTCGAAAGAGGGAGCTACTATTGAAAGTGAATCAGCCCCAGGAAATTCGACGTCTGACAGAATGTCGCCCATTTATTATTTCGTTACTGAGCCGGGGCGACTGAAGTTTTTAAAGAATAATGGTGATGCGATTTACGGTGAAGCCGGGACGATAGAAACATCAAAAACTCAATGTAGAAGAGGTTTGGGTTGCAATGCTAGGGATTGGGAAACAGTGGCTTATAAGAGTGGTTCAATTGAATCCCCTGTCATTATGGCTCAAGTTCAAGGTAAAGACAGTGAGTGGGCTACAACAGCGATTTCAGGTTTAACAGAAACCAATTTTAAGTTGGCGTTAGAGAGAGGGCGTCAAGGTCCCGCACCGTCTGCAAAACAAATAGCCTATTTGGCTGTTCCTGAATTCCAAGGAACAGATAAAGAAAATGAATCGAATATAGAATTTGCTAACGCAGGTGATTTTAGGCAGCGAGAGCAATTATCCGAAACAAGATCAATTGGTTGGTCATGTTTAAACAATGAAATTTCTCTACAAAAAGACTTTAGTAAATTTGGTGTTATCGTTAATAAGCAAACTCGCACTGGTGCGGATGGTGGTTGGTTACGGTACTGCAAACAATACGTAGAGCGCGGAAGATCTAAGTTTACTTTTGCATTTGATGAGGACGCGCCAACATTAAATACCCGTAAGCATGGTGCTTGGGAGTCTATAGGCTATTTTGCGTTTGAAATTCCAGAAATTGAGATACCTATTGATGCATGTAGCTTGTTTCCTGAGCCTATTCAAAGCTGGACAGGGGTGAGCAGTGAGCTGACCATTTCGAATAACTCGGTTCGTTTTCGTGGTTGGTCTGAAGATTATGTTAGTCGATATTTAAAACAGCCTTCAGCTAATTATGAGCTTTACGATGAAAATGTTTGGCATACTCAGACTGATTATTTGTTATTAGGGTTCGATGATGCCAATAGTGACACTTTAGACAAAATCTATAACCATCCTATATGTAGTGGTGAAAGCGGCTGTGATGTCGGGAATAACGATGGATATGCTGAACTGAGAAAAGTTAATGGTAGTAATATTCAATCTATACCTGCACAGAATGTATCTGGTGAGCTAACTATTAGTGCTCAAAACGGTGATATTGCGAGTAACTGTGGACGCAGGTCAGAATTCTGCTCGTATCAGGAAAGTGGTAATAATGTAGACGTGGTAATTGAAAGTAATCTATCTCGGCTTACGGTTAACAAAGTTGGCTCTGATTACAATTTAGTGCGAATTAAATTTAAAGACGGTGCTTATATTGAGAATCTAGACATATCATCAGGTAATGGTGTCGAGCTTGTTTTTCCCAAGAACTCAATGATTACGTTTGGTACTTTTCATCACAGTTCGGGAAGCACCCAGTATATTTTTGAGGCAGGAAGCCAGATTAATATACGGAGTGAAATTAGGTTTTCTCAAAAAGTAACTATCGAACCTGACAATGCTTATCCAACCATTTATGCTCCTGACGCCAATGTGATTTTTTCTGTTGCTAATTCAGTATTTAAGGGATTCATTCTAGCTGATTTTATTTCTTTGAATAGCACGACTATCAACGGTGCAGTAACGGCTAGAACAACTAACTTTAACTCAAATGTTGTAATCAATAAGCCGGATTATACTTGCCCATTGCCTCCAATCCCTTCCGGCTCTTTAGTGGTAACACCAAAGCAATCACATGTTTTAAGCTGTGAGTTAGCTGCTGTTGAGTTTAAAGTTGTTGATGATGATGGAAATACACTAACTACAGTTCAAGATGCATTTACGGCCTCAATGTCACCGGCTTTATTTGGCAAATGGTGTGAAGATAATAATGCTTCTAATTGTGGACAAACGAACGAAAGTTACTCTAGTCAGTTTATTAATGGTGAGAAAACGTTATATGTATCTTCGACAAGACTAGAGAGTTATCAAGTTAGTGGCTCATGGAAGGACGTGGATGCCGATGGGAATAGTGCTGTTAGCTTTGTTCCGTTTACATTTGATGTACCAGAACAATTTGTTGTAGCTGGAGAGCCATCTTTAGTTACCGCTAAAGTGCAGTCTTGTAATATTCAAGGATCACCCACATCTGTAGATTATATCGGAGAACCCGGGGTCGGTATAAGTATTGAGCAACCAGCTAACGGAGAAGATGACGATAATCTTCTTAGCTATTCACCTATTTTTGAAGCCCTTGAAAGAGGTGAAACAACCGACTCTTTCTCTATTCTCGAATCTGGTCAGTTTAGAGTAACTTTATCCGATGCTAACTTTGATTGTAGTGAAATCTCAGGCTGCCCCGAGAGCGGAGTTGATATGCTTGCAGGTAGCTTTGTGGTGAATGCTCGGCCTTGGAAAATAGCAATATGTAATGTTGAATCAGATGGAGAGAACAACCCCGCTAGTGGGGCTACAGGAGATGGTTTTGTATCGGCAGGCACTGATTTTACTGTTGATTATCGACCAATAGTCCACCCTGATTCGGCAACAAGTATCGCTGATGAATGTGATTACCCAGTTACAAGCAATTATTCTCTTGATAATGGCCCATTAGAATTGGATTTTGAGGTTGTATATCCAGATTTATTAAGTCCCCAACCAGGARCCGTTACACCTAATGTGATCCCTTCATTTAGTTCAAATAATGAATTAAATACCTTGGTTCATACTTGGAGTGAAGTTGGCTCTATCGAATTTATTACTAGCGCTGTCTATCTTGGCCGTGATCTGGAAGAAGATCGCCAAGTCATTGGTCGCTTTTATCCTGACTACTTTAATACGCTTAACAATGATTGGGAGGACCCTGCAGGGCAAGCTTTTACTTACATGAATCAAGAGTTTGAAAATGTTGCGGTTGAGGTTGCTGCTTATAATATATTAGGTAATGAAACTCAGAATTACGGTGGTTTTAACCCCATCCATCAAGCGTTCTTTGATTTGGATGAAGGACGTTTGCTTAATGGCGATAATGTGTCTATTAGCTCAAATTCAAGTTATCTAAGTAGTCGGTGGGCGCTTAATAGTGGTGAGATATTGTGGCAAAAACAGGCCGACTTCTCTCCTGACGGACCTTTTAACTTTGCTGGTGGGGATGCTCGAAATGTCTCTTTGAATATCTCTACTGCAACACTTTCTGATCCTGTACAGTTTAAAATAGTGCCAACAGACCCTGATGGGGTGACAACGCAGCTGCTACCTGATGAACAACCACGAGTAGTCTTTGGTCGTGTCAATTTGAGTGATGTTGGTGGGGTAGAAGGAAGTGATATTACAGTGCCGCTCCAAGTTCAATATTGGACTGACGACGCTTTTATTAACAACGTGTTTGACAGTTTCACTGATATTGAGGCAGAGATAGATGGTAACCCTACTGTGATTTGGCCTGCTGGCGGAGAGACTACCGTTAATTTTACAGGATCTGCCGATGTTGCACAGGGCATTGCGAATGGTTTAGTCGCATCGCAAAATGTTGCGACAAGAGAGCAAGTGGAAATCTTCCAGCGACTTGATTCCGGAACGAATGATATGCCTTGGTTGATGTTTGATTGGGATCAAGATGGTGCAGATGAAGAAAATCCTTCAACTATCGTTACCTTTGGCATCCATCGCGGTAATGATCGAGTGATTTTCCGAGGTGAGCCTGGCTTGTAAGTCAGTAATACTTTAAATAATGGGTCTTAAGTTAGGAATCTGTAAGAAAATGCGGGTTTCAGTCCATGTTTATACTTCAATGCCTTGCCGTTAAAGCAAGGCATTGGTACATTTAGTGCAATTTTTGTCTTCTAATTCTTGCAGGATGAGCGAAGAATATGTTTAAAAAACTTCGTGGCATGTTTTCAAACGACCTATCGATTGATCTAGGTACTGCCAACACACTTATATATGTAAAAGGCCAGGGCATCGTTCTTGATGAGCCTTCAGTTGTTGCTATTCGCCAAGATCGTGCGGGTTCAGCAAAAAGCGTAGCAGCGGTAGGACACGCAGCTAAGCAAATGCTTGGTCGTACACCGGGTAACATCTCAGCAATTCGTCCAATGAAAGATGGCGTAATTGCTGATTTCTATGTGACTGAAAAAATGCTTCAGCACTTTATCAAACAAGTGCATGACAACAGCGTTTTAAAACCAAGCCCTCGTGTTTTGGTTTGTGTTCCTTGTGGTTCAACGCAAGTTGAGCGCCGTGCTATTCGTGAGTCTGCGTTAGGTGCTGGTGCACGCGAAGTTTACTTGATTGATGAGCCTATGGCAGCGGCAATTGGTGCTGGCCTACGAGTATCTGAGCCAACAGGTTCAATGGTTGTTGATATTGGTGGTGGTACAACAGAAGTAGCCGTTATCTCACTTAATGGTGTGGTTTATTCATCTTCAGTGCGTATTGGTGGTGACCGTTTTGATGAAGCGATCATCAACTATGTTCGTCGTAACTACGGCAGCTTGATCGGTGAAGCAACTGCTGAAAAGATCAAACATGAAATCGGTTCTGCTTACCCTGGTGATGAAGTAGAAGAGATCGAAGTTCGCGGTCGTAACCTTGCAGAAGGCGTGCCTCGTAGCTTTAGCTTAAACTCAAATGAGATCCTTGAAGCACTTCAAGAACCGCTATCAGGTATTGTTTCTGCTGTGATGGTTGCTCTAGAGCAATGTCCACCAGAACTAGCTTCTGATATTTCAGAAAACGGTATGGTACTAACGGGTGGTGGTGCACTACTTAAAGATCTCGATCGTCTGCTGACAGAAGAAACTGGAATTCCAGTTGTAGTAGCAGAAGAACCATTAACGTGTGTTGCTCTTGGTGGTGGTAAAGCCCTAGAGATGATCGACATGCATGGTGGTGATCTGTTCAGCGAAGAATAATAATTTGAGTGGTTAGGCTCTAGTTCATCTAGAGCTTAGAACTCAGTAATAGGATCAAATGTAGCCCTAGGACCAAAGAATAAAATGAAGCCAATTTTTGGTAGAGGCCCTTCTCTGCAATTGCGCCTGTTTTTTGCTATAACAATATCAGCCAGCCTTATGCTGGCTGATAGTCGTTTAGATACTTTCTCTAATGTGCGCTATTTCTTAAATAGCATGGTGGCACCCATTCAATACGCTGCAAACTTACCTCGAAGTATGTTTGATGGTGTTTATGACCGTTTTAATACTCGTAAAGGGCTGATTGAGTCTAACGCCAGCTTTAAGCGTGAAGTACTGCGCTTGAAAAGTGACATGATCCTCCTTGATCAATATCGAGAAGAAAATCAGCGTCTGCGTAAACTCCTGGGTTCTCCATTTATTAGAGATGAGAAAAAGGTCGTAACAGAAGTTATGGCCGTTGATACTTCACCATACCGTCATCAAGTCGTGATCGATAAAGGTCAAATTGATGGTGTGTACGAAGGTCAGCCGGTGATCAATGAGAAAGGTATTGTCGGACAGGTGACGTTTGTCGCTGCGCACAATAGCCGAGTTCTGTTATTAACAGATGCAAATAACGCAATTCCCGTGCAAGTGATTCGAAATGATATTCGTGTGATTGCGTCTGGTAATGGCAAGGTTGATGAAATTCAGTTACAGCACATTCCTACTAGTACGGATATTCAACAGGAAGATTTACTCGTGACTTCTGGCTTAGGTGGTGTTTACCCTGAGGGGTACCCCGTGGCTTATGTTGAGTCTGTTAATTATGATCCTCGAAGAGAGTTCGCTGCGATCAAAGCGACGCCAGTCGTAGAGTTTGATCGATTACGCTATCTACTGCTGATTTGGCCGAATGAAGATCGCCAGAAACAAGCGGGTGAATCGAGCTTTGATGAAGAGCTAGGCGAGGGGAATGATGGCCAATAGTGTATTGAAGAGCAAAATCGTAATTGGGTGCTCATTCCTAATTGCCCTAACATTACAAACGATCCCGTGGCCGGGTAGTTTGGATTTGCTACGACCGTCTTGGTTGTTGCTTGTTACATGTTATTGGGTTCTTGCATTACCGCATCGTGTGAATGTTGGAACAGCCTTAATATTGGGTATTTTCTGGGATATCTTAATTGGTTCAACCCTTGGCATTCGTGGCATGATGATGTCTATCATCGTTTATCTTATTGCTTTGAACTTTTTGGTCATTCGTAATATGGCGCTGTGGCAACAAGCTATGATTATTGCAGCGTTAACCGTATTGTTTGAAGTATTGATATTTTCTGGCGAATATTTGATCCAAGATGTTGTATTCAATCCATTATCTCTTTGGAGTGCGCTGATAAACGGTATACTTTGGCCATGGATGTTTTTGTTAATGCGGCGTGTTCGTCGTCATTGGCATGTAAGGTAAAGAAATGACGACTGATTTTAAATTGGTATTAGCTTCGGGGTCTCCGCGTCGTAAAGAGCTGCTCACTCAATTGGGGTATGAATTTACGGTTCTTAAAACAGACGTTGAAGAAGTTAAACAAGAACATGAGTCTGCTCATGAGTATGTTCAAAGACTTGCTCATGATAAAGCTATTGCGGGGTTGGCCTTAGCGGATAAAGACAGTGTGGTTCTTGGTTCAGATACTGTCGTCGTCATTGATGGAAAAGTATTAGAAAAACCACAAGATTTTGCGGACTCACAACGAATGTTACTCCAGCTTTCTGGAAATCAACATCAAGTGATGACAGCGGTGTCTGTGGTATCAGAAAAAGAACAGCAAACAGTAGTTGTTACTACTGACGTATGGTTTAAGTCCCTTAGTGAAAAAGAAATAGAACAATATTGGTTATCTGGGGAACCATGCGATAAGGCTGGTAGTTATGGAATTCAAGGATTAGGGGGGCGTTTCGTCACCCGAATCGAAGGTAGTTTTCACTCTGTAGTAGGTTTGCCTTTATTCGAAACTGACCAGCTCTTGCACAAATTTTTATAATTAATTTTTGAGGTGCACAATGAGTGCTGAGTTGCTGTTGAACGTGACCCCGAGTGAAACTCGTGTGGCCATGGTTGAAGGTGGAACCCTTCAAGAAATCCATATCGAGCGTGATGCACGCCGCGGCCTTGTTGGTAATATATATAAAGGGAAAGTAAGCCGTGTTCTACCTGGAATGCAGGCTGCATTTGTAGACATTGGTCTAGAAAAAGCGGCTTTCCTACATGCATCAGATATTGTCCCGCATACCGAGTGTGTCGCTGAAAATGAGAAAAAGCAGTTTCAAGTTCGCGATATTTCGGAACTGGTTCGTCAAGGGCAAGACATTGTCGTGCAAGTTGTTAAAGACCCTTTAGGAACTAAAGGCGCACGTCTAACAACGGATATCACACTCCCTTCTCGTTATTTAGTTTTCATGCCTGGGGCAAGCCATGTTGGTGTGTCTCAGCGTATTGAAAGTGAATCTGAACGTAATCGTTTAAAAAAAGTCGTATCACATTACTGTGATGAACATGGTGGCTTTATCATTCGTACTGCCGCAGAAGGTGCAGATGAACATGAACTGTCACAAGATGCGGCATTCCTTAAACGTTTATGGCTCAAAGTACTAGAGCGTCGTGGCAAGCATAAGTCGCGCACACGCCTATATGGTGAGCTTGGCTTAGCTCAGCGTATCCTTCGAGACTTTGTAGGCACTGAGCTGAGTAAAATTCAGATCGACTCTCGCCTTGAATTTGAGAATCTAAAAGAATTTACATCTGAATATGTCCCTGAACTGACCAGTAAGTTGGAGTTGTACGAGGGAGATAAGCCTATTTTCGACATGTACGACACCGAAAATGAAATCCAACGTTCTTTAGATAGAAAAGTTGAACTAAAGTCTGGTGGTTATCTCATCATTGATCAAACAGAAGCAATGACGACGGTTGACATCAATACTGGTGCATTTGTAGGACGTCGTAACCTAGAAGAAACGATTTTCAATACTAACGTAGAAGCAACTCAAGCTATTGCTCGTCAGCTACGACTGCGTAACCTCGGTGGCATTATTATTATCGACTTTATTGATATGCTTTCAGAAGAGCACCGTAAGCGTGTACTTACTTCTTTAGAGGCTGCATTAGATAAAGATCGAGTGAAGACTAATATTAACGGTTTCACTCAACTAGGCTTAGTAGAGATGACTCGAAAGCGCACTCGTGAAAGCATTGAACATATTTTGTGTTCTAGCTGTCCGACATGTGAAGGTCGAGGAAGCGTTAAGACAGTTGAAACGGTTTGCTTTGAGATATTACGCGAAATCACTCGTGTTAATCGCGCTTATGATGCTGATAAATTTGTGGTTTATGCCTCACCTGCGGTTGCTGAAACTTTAGAAGGTGATGAGTCACATGCCGTCGCTGAACTTGAAGTCTTCATTGGTAAACAAGTGAAGATTCAAGCAGAACCGCTTTATATTCAGGAACAGTTTGACGTTGTAATGATGTAATGGATATTTTGTGAGCCCTATTGTTACTCGCCTTCTGCGAGGGTGTTTGTGGTTAATCGTTACAGCTTTGGTGATCTTAGCTGTAGCCGTGACTGCACTGCGAATCACCTTACCTAATCTTAATAGCTATAAATCTGAAATTGAAACTTGGGTTAATGGTGCCTCAGAACTGGGGTTCACCATTACTGAAGTGAGTGGTTTTTGGCGCAATACCCATCCCTCAATCGCCTTACAAGGCGTTAAAGCCAACTTACCACGCAATGAAGGTGTTCATTTCTCTGTTGAGCGTTTAGAGATTGAGTTTGATCTAATTCAATCCATCTTTACTTTAAGGCCTGTTGTGGCTGATTTAACAATGAATGAATTGTACTTGGACGTACGCCCCCTAGATATCTTAGGGAGTAAAGCTAAAGGTACTTCACAGCCTACAACCCCAGAGCCTAGCTCGTCCTCAAACCTTGTTCCTGAGCTTGATAACTTATTACTGCGAACTCTTATTGATTTCACACTGAACGATTCAGTTATCCTATACACCACGATTTCTAACGAAGACCGTCAGTTAGATATTGATCGGTTAAAGTGGCGAAACTCGGGCAAGCATCACCTTGCTGAAGGGGTGGTTAGCGTTGCGGGTACCGATATCAACTCTTTGTCAGTAAGTGCTAACTTTATTGATAATGGGTCACTAGCTAATGTAACCGGTGAGTTTTACGTTAGTGCAGAGCATATCTCTGTTAAGCCGTGGCTGACTCAGTATATTCAAACTGAGTCTGGTATTGAGACAGGTACAGTAAGTTTTAATAGCTGGCTGACATTAAAAAACAGTAAACCGACAGATGCTTATGTTGAAGTACTGCCATCGGAGCTGAGCTGGGAAGAAGGTGCAAAGCACGATCTGATTTTTGAATCTGGTGTTTTCAAACTCGTTCCAACTGAAAGTGGTTGGCAAGTAAATGGTCACTCACTTAACTTACGTACCGATGAACTAGAGTGGCCGGAGCTTGATATTGCTTTTGATTGGCAATCTGATTTTTGGCAATTGAACGTATCACAAGTGGAGATTCAGACTCTTACTCCCTTGATCAAGCTATTGCCAGAGTCAACGGACTCTAGTGAAATGCTTTCTATTTTGTCTCCGGGCGGGGTGATTGAAGATGTACGCGTGTCTATGTCTGGTGGGCTCGATACTCTAAAGTATTCAGCAGAAATAACAGATGCTTCGATGAAGCAGTGGGACTTACTTCCCGGTTTCAATCATGTTACTGGCTCGCTATCAGGAACAGCAACGGAAGCAAAAGCCACTATTTCGGTTATTGATGATGTTTTCCCATACGGTGATGTTTTCCAAGCGCCATTGAATATCAAGCAAGGTCTCGTCAATATTGTTTGGCAAAGTGACGACGAAGGATGGCGTTTATGGTCAGATAAAGTCACAGCAGCTACTCCAGATTTACAAGTCTTAGGAGCATTCCGCTTAGATTTCCCTAAAGAAGGAAATGCATTTCTTTCTTTTTATGGTGAGGCCGACGCATACAATGCGGGTGAAACCTGGCGCTACTTACCAACACTGGCATTAGGACAGGATCTCACCGATTACCTTTCAACAGCTATCCAAGGCGGTCACGCCGAAACAGTTAAATTGCTTTGGCATGGTGAATTGACGCATTTCCCATACAAAGAAAACCAAGGTATTTTTCAAATTTGGGTAGGGTTAGAAGACGCTAAATTTAGCTTCGATACCGCTTGGCCAACCATTACCGATTTACAGCTTGATCTGTTATTTGAAAATGAAGCAATGTACCTCGACTCTCGCTCTGCTCAATTAATGGATGTTAAAGCAAAGCGCATAACAGGGCAGATACCAGACCTTGCTGAAAATGGTCATATTGAAATAACAGCGAGCGCTACTGCTTCTGGTAATTCAGTTCGAGATTACATGACTGCGACACCTTTGGTGGACTCGGTTGGTGCTGCTTTGACTGCACTTCAAGTGAGTGGGGATGTTACCTCTGAATTTCATTTAAACATTCCTTTTACACCAGACATAGAGCCAAGAGCTTGGGGGTACGCTGATCTAGCGGGCAATCATGTGGATATCGAAGCGCCGCCGATGACATTGGAAAATGTGACTGGTCGTATTGAATTTGATAATGATGTGATCAACGCGAATGGCCTATCTGCTGAGTTGTTAAAGCAGGCAATCTCTGTTGATTTTAAAGGGGAAAATGACGGGGCTGGCTATGCCGTTAATATCGATGTATTGGGTGATTGGGACGTAGAACCGCTAATTCCATACGTCGGTGAGCGTTGGCTTTCACCTATATCCGGTCATGCTCCTTGGCAGTCTGGTATTGATATTCAGCTTAATGATGTCGGTTTTACCTATCAGCTCGATCTTCAGTCTGATCTTAAGTTTATTGAAAGCAAATACCCGTACCCGCTTACCAAGTCTTCACTTGAAAGTGGTTCAGCTAGGTTACAAGCATCTGGTAATCAGGAGTCGATTACTGCACGTGTTCAACTGCCGAATACTAAGTATCAAACAGAAATTGATATAACCGGTGATGTCCCGGTACTGACTGCAACGAATTTAGTTATTGGGCGTGGCGGCTTTAAAATTAGCCCTGTAGCAGGGCATCAAGCCCTTGTTCGAACCGATAAGTTCGATATAGATAAATGGTCAACTTTCTTCGTGGAGCCTGAAGTCGCTTCCGTTGCTGTATTAAGCCAAATGAAAACACCGGAAATACCAATGCCGAAGAAACTTTCTTTACAAAGTAAGGAAGTCACTTTAGGTGGTATTAAGTGGAATGATGTTGATTTTAGTGCGCGTAAAAAGAATTTAGCTTGGCAGATGGAAGTGAAAAGCCAGGAAGTCGAAGGTGATATCAACTATTTAGAGCCTTATGACTTAACGGTTTCACTAGACCGATTGCACATTTTTGTTCCTGAATGGGATAAGAAAGATGAAACGGATTCACTCATCCAGGCGAAAGAAAAGTCGGCACCACTTATTTCTGATTTTGACCGAAAAATCCATGAAATGATGCCAAACCTGACTTTATTGATCGAAGATTTTTGGTTACAAGGCTATAAAGTTGGCAAGGTGAATGTCGACTTACAGCGCCAAGATGACCGCCTTGAATGGAAAAAATTCCAGATTCGTAGTGGTAGCGTTGAACTTGATGTCGATGGTTGGTGGAAGCTAGCTGGAGATGTGAGTCAATCGAAGCTGAACTTAGATGTAAAAGGTGAGAATAACAGTGACTTAATGGAGCGTTTTGGTATCACATCAGGCATTCAAAAAGCGCCATTCGAGCTAGAAGCAAATGCAACCTGGAATGGCTCTCCTTGGGGGGTTGATACAACAACCTTAGATGGCTCGGCTAAAACAAAATTTGGCAAAGGTGTTATTTCTGACGTTAGTGGGGCTGCACGTTTATTAGGGCTATTTAGCTTAGACTCGATTATTCGAAAAATGCAGCTCGATTTTACCGATGTTTTTGATAAAGGTATGGCCTTTAATTCAATTACAGGCAGCGGTGAAATGCAAGATGGTGTATTTGTCACTAACAACATAGAGATGGATGCTGTCGCGGGTGAAATGAAGATCAGCGGAATGGCTGACCTGAATACTCGACTTGTTGATGCTGAGGTTAATTTCACTCCAGATATTACCTCTGGTATTCCAGTTCTTACGGCTTTTGCAGTGACGCCACAAACGGCTCTTTATGTATTGGCGATCACGACGGTTATTTCACCCGTAGTTGAGGTGTTTACTCAGGTTAACTATGAGGTGAAAGGGCCATTAGACTCACCAACCGTTAAAGAGCTATCACGTAGTCGTGGCGAATTTAAACTGCCTGAAAAACTCAGAAAAGAAGCCCAGTAGTAGTGGCTAAGTAAAGATAAAGTAGGAAAACACATGGGACGTGTTGGTATTATTCAAATGACATCAGGGCCAGATCCACTCGAAAATATTGAATGGATTGAACAACAGGTCAAAGTCTTGTCGAATCAAGGGGCGCAATGGATAGTGACCCCTGAAAATGCAATCATTTTTGGCTCTCGTGCTGATTATCATGAGCATGCTGAGCGATTAGCTGATGGGCCAATTCAAAAAAAACTGGCCCGAATTGCCAAACAGCACCGCATTTGGCTCGTGATAGGTAGTATGCCAATTCAGAGCGAACATGGTGTGACGACAACCACTTTAGTCTTCGATGACTTTGGTTCTCTAGTCGGCCATTACGATAAGTTACATATGTTTGATGTCGATGTGGCTGATGGGCATAAACGCTATCGAGAGTCAGATACCTTCACTGCGGGTAATAAAGTCGTTACTCTAGAGACGCCTTTTGCTCACCTTGGTCTGAGTATTTGCTATGATGTGCGCTTTCCACACCTATACTCTCAATTAGTGAGAGAGGGTGCCCAGGTCATAGTGGTTCCTGCTGCTTTTACCGCTGTTACTGGCGAGGCGCATTGGGAAGTGTTACTACGTAGCCGAGCTATTGAAACGCAATGCTGGATTGTTGCTGTCGGGCAAGGAGGCGTTCACCCTTGTGGCAGGGAAACATGGGGACATTCGTTAGTGATTGATCCATGGGGAAGAATAATTAATCAGTTAGATCAAGCGGCTGGCAGTATGTTTGCTGATATTGATCTGGCGGTAAACGAACAAGTACGGCGTAATATGCCAATTGAACGACACACTCGATTCAATAACCACTTTCAAATTAATAATAAGAGCTAGATATGAGCATTAATCAGATTGAAGATGCACTACTAAAACCGACCGGGTTAACTGAGCAAGATATTGCTGATACTTTAGCGAGTATTGCTACGCGTCAAATTGATTACGCTGATATCTATTTCCAATCAAGCTGGCATGAATCTCTTGTCTTAGAAGACAGCATCATTAAAGACGGTTCATTCAACATTGATTGTGGTGTTGGTGTTCGAGCTGTAACGGGTGAAAAAACAGGTTTTGCTTACTCTGACCAAATTCAATTAGACGGTCTGAAACAAAGTGCGATTGCTGCTCGTGGTATTGCGCAGCAAGGTAAGAACGGAACGGTTCAAGCGTTTAAGCGTAATCAAAATCAAGCGTATTACGATGCGGTTAACCCATTAGCAAGTTGGGAAAAGCAGCAGAAGACTGAGTTGCTAAAAGCTCTTGATGCGTATATCCGTACTAAAGAGCCTATGGTTCAAGAGGTATCAGTTAGTCTAAGCGGTGTTCATGAGCAAATGCTTGTGGCTGCGACTGATGGTACTTACGCAGGTGATATTCGCCCATTAGTTCGACTTTCTATCAGTGTGTTAGCTCAGAAGGGTGATCGTCGTGAGCGCGGTAGTGCTGGTGGCGGTGGTCGTTTTGGTTACGACTTCTTTTTAAGCGATAGTGAAGGCTCACAAGTAGCGTATCAATTTGCCGATGAAGCTATTCGCCAAGCACTAGTGAACCTTGAAGCTGTTGCAGCCCCTGCTGGTGCAATGCCTGTTGTTCTTGGTTCTGGCTGGCCTGGTGTATTACTTCATGAAGCTGTAGGCCACGGTCTAGAAGGTGACTTCAACCGTAAAGAGTCATCGGTATTCTCTGGCAAAGTAGGCGATCAAGTAACGTCTAGCTTATGTACTATCGTTGATGACGGCACGCTGAAAGATCTTCGTGGTTCACTTAACGTCGATGATGAAGGTGTAAATGGCCAATACAATACACTAATTGAAAATGGTGTATTGAAAGGCTACATGCAAGATAAACTCAATGCTCGTTTAATGGGCGTTGCTCCTACTGGTAACGGTCGTCGTGAGTCTTACGCTCATTTACCTATGCCACGCATGACTAATACGTACATGTTGCCAGGTGAACATACACCAGAAGAGATCATTGCAACGGTTGAAAAAGGTATTTATGCACCGAACTTTGGCGGCGGACAAGTTGATATAACTTCTGGTAAGTTCGTTTTCTCAGCGTCAGAAGCGTACATGATTGAAAATGGTAAAATCACTCACCCAGTGAAAGGTGCTACCTTGATCGGTTCTGGTATTGAAGCGATGCAACAAGTGTCGATGGTCGGTAATGACCTAAGCCTTGACCGAGGTGTGGGAGTTTGTGGTAAAGCGGGGCAAAGTGTTCCTGTCGGTGTTGGTCAACCTACACTAAAACTTGATTCTCTAACGGTCGGTGGTACTGAGTAGCTTCTCAACTCTGACAATTAGAATAATGGAAGCGCTTCGATTGAAGCGCTTTTTTGATCTTAGGGTTTGTAATTTATAGATAGGTTTTTATTCGCCTTACCTTAATTACACCTAATTAATGATTACATGTTTTCTTCTGCAAACTCTGCCAGTCGGCTACGAACCACGCCATTCAAGTGGATATTGGCGCTGCCTTCAAAATTCTTAAATTTCTCAACCATATAAGTTAACCCTGATGTTACCGGGGTTAAGTATGGTGAATCAATTTGAGCAAGGTTACCGGAACAGACAATCTTAGTCCCTTCACCACATCGAGTAATGATGGTTTTGATTTGAGAGGCCGTTAAGTTTTGGCATTCATCCAGTAAAACAAAAGCATTTTGGATGGAACGTCCACGCATGAAGTTAATCGATTTGAATTGAATGTTGGCTTTATCGCAAATGTACTTCATTGACCCTTCGGTACAATGATCATTCTTGTGTAGAGCCTCTAGTGTATCGGTTACTGCAGCAAGCCAAGGCAGCATTTTCTCTTCTTCTGTGCCAGGTAGAAAGCCAATGGACTCTCCGATATCAGGAGTATTACGAGTGACGATGATCTTATCAAACATGCTTCGTTCGATGGTTTGTTCTAGCGCGGCGGCCATAGCAAGTAAGGTTTTACCACTCCCCGCAGCGCCAGTTAAGATCACCAGATCAATTTCAGGGTCTAGTAGCGCATCCATAGCCATCCCCTGATAAATGTTTTTAGGAGTAATGTCCCAGGCTCGACGATGCATCATGCGTTCGCGGCTTAGATCTCTCAGAGTCACCGTTTCCGGGGTTATTTCTTCTATCCGACCTGCAAAATCACTTTCTTCATCAAGGATATACTGATTAATGAAAGTCGGTTCAAAAGGTTCTCGGTCGAGTGTGTGCAATGTTTTACCGTCGAATACTTTGCTTTCAACTTGATCGATGTCTTGCCAAAAACTCCCCTTACGAGTTTGGAAGCCTTTGGTGAGATATTGCACATCATCAATTAACTGGTCGGTTTGATAGTCTTCAACAAAACGAACGCCAGCACCTTTGGCTCGTAGGCGCATGTTGATGTCTTTGGTGATAAGGATGACTTGTCGAGGAGCCCGCTTGTTTTGCAAGTAGATAACCGCATTGAGGATACGATTATCACCAGCCTTATCTGAAAAGGCTTTAACGGTTTCTTGTAATTCAAAATCAGCAAGAATGGATATAGTGCCAGAGGCATCAGTGTCATTAGTAAATGGGACCCCTTCTGAAATTTTATCAGGGGTGGCATCGTGGAAAAGGTCTTCTAAAGCACGAATGGCAACACGAGCATCGCGAGCAACATCACGCTTGCTGTCTTTAATTCGGTCTAGCTCTTCAAGCACAGTCATAGGGATTACAACGTCGTGCTCATGAAATGAGTAAATGGCGAAGGGTTCATGAAGTAGGATATTGGTATCCAAAACAAACAGTTTCCGATCGGTATCGCCCATAGCATCTCCTTGCCGCAGTGCGGCTTGCCTAGCATTAACTTATTGCCAGCAGAGGTTGTAGAGCGTCTACTTAGTTTGGTACTTCAGTAGGCTACTCAACGACTTACTCGCAAACCTAATTGATACCAGATGAGTATTTTTAACCAACAAAAATACCCATCGTTAGTATGAGTATAGCAATCTGTCGCAACTAGATTAGGCACGAGTTTTTGACAGTTTGATTTCAGTATCGATATTGGAAAAAAAAGCACTGAAACGTACCCTTTAAGCGTGACCTAAATCACAGCTTCAAGTAAGATTAGCGACCTTTTTCGACGCCATTTACTCACAAGCTTTATTATCGTGAGCTGCATTTAAAAGTGGCGGCAAATTGAACATTTTTGACTAATATAAGAATGTTCAATTTTTAAAATAGACTTAATGACACATAAGAAGATGAGGTAGTCGATTCATGACATTTGCTTTGGGGCAACGCTGGATTAGCGATACGGAAAGCGATTTAGGTTTAGGTACCGTTGTAGCAATGGATGCTCGAACTGTGACACTAATGTATGCAGCGTCAGAAGAAAACCGTGTCTATGCACGTACTGATGCTCCCGTAACCCGAGTAACCTTTAATGTTGGTGACGTAATAGAAGCTCAAGAAGGCTGGTCACTGAAAGTTGAAGAAGTCATCGAAGATCAAGGGCTATTCACTTACCTTGGTACCCGTGAAGACACTGAAGAAGCAGGTATTGCATTACGTGAAATCTTCTTAAGTAATCAAATTCGCTTTAATAAGCCTCAAGACAAACTCTATGCGGGTCAAATTGATCGCATGGATAACTTTGTTTTGCGCTACCGTGCTTTAAGCAATCAGTACCAGCAGCATAAAAGCCCAATGCGTGGCTTATGTGGGATGCGTGCTGGCTTAATTCCGCACCAGTTGTATATCGCCCATGAAGTTGGCCGCCGTCACGCACCACGTGTATTGCTTGCTGATGAAGTAGGTTTAGGTAAAACTATTGAAGCTGGCATGATCATTCACCAACAAGTGTTGGCTGGTCGTGCTGAGCGTATTCTTATCGTGGTTCCTGAAACGTTGCAGCACCAATGGCTAGTTGAAATGATGCGTCGTTTCAACTTGCACTTTTCTATCTTCGATGAAGAGCGTTGTATTGAAGCATTCGCTGAGTCGGACAACCCATTTGATACCCAGCAATATGTACTGTGTTCTTTAGATTTTCTACGTAAGAGCCGTAAGCGTTTTGAACAAGCGTTAGAAGGTGAGTGGGATCTATTAGTTGTCGATGAAGCGCACCATCTAGAGTGGAGCCAAGAGAAACCAAGCCGTCAGTACCAAGTAGTTGAAGGCCTAGCTGAAAATACTCCTGGCGTACTTTTGTTAACAGCAACGCCTGAACAGCTTGGTCGTGAAAGTCACTTTGCTCGCCTTCGTTTATTAGATCCAGACCGTTTCTATGATTACGAAGCGTTTGTGGCTGAAGAAGATCAATATGCGCCAGTTGCCGATGCGGTGACAGCCCTATTTTCAGGTATCAAACTAGAAGCTGACGCAAAGAATCAAATTACAGAATTACTTTCAGAGCAAGATGTTGAGCCTCTATTCCGTATCATTGAAAGTGATAGTACTGAAGAAGATAAAGCAGCCGCGCGCCAAGAGTTGATTGATAACTTGATGGATCGTCACGGCACTGGTCGAGTTCTGTTTAGAAACACGCGTGCTGCGATTAAAGGTTTCCCTAAACGTAACGTTCACCTGTTGCCTATGGATATTCCAAGCCAATACACTACTTCAATGCGTGTATCGGGCATGATCGGTGGCAAAATGGCACCAGAAGCTCGTGCTATGAAGATGCTTTACCCAGAAGAGATTTTCCAAGAGTTTGAAGGGGAAGACTCAAGCTGGTGGCAATTCGATTCACGTGTGAATTGGTTGTTAGACAAGATCCAAGATAAGCGCAGTGAAAAAATCTTAGTGATAGCATCTCGTGCAAGTACAGCGCTACAGCTTGAACAAGCATTACGCGAGCGTGAAGGTGTGCGTGCGACTGTTTTCCATGAAGGTATGTCGATTTTAGAACGTGATAAAGCAGCTGCTTACTTTGCTCAAGAAGAGGGCGGTGCTCAGGTTCTTATTTGTAGCGAGATCGGTTCTGAAGGTCGTAACTTCCAGTTCGCTAACCAGTTAGTCATGTTCGATTTACCGTTCAACCCTGACTTGTTAGAGCAGCGTATCGGCCGTTTGGACCGTATTGGTCAATTACGTGACATTGATGTTCATGTCCCTTATCTGAAAGGAACGTCGCAAGCGATTCTTGCGCGTTGGTTTGATGAAGGCTTAAACGCTTTCGCTGAGACGTGTCCAACTGGTCGCACAGTTTACGACAAATTCTCTTCTGACCTGATTGAAATGCTGGCATCTGGTAATACCGAACAACTGGATGAAGTGATTGAAGAGTCCGCTAAGCTAAATCAATCGTTGAAAGCTGATCTGGAAAAAGGTCGTGACCGTTTATTAGAAATGCATTCAAACGGTGGCGATAAAGCCGCTGAAATCGCTGAGAAAATTGCAGCGACAGATGGTGACACTAATTTAGTGACATTCGCGTTAAGCTTGTTTGATACCATAGGTTTGAATCAAGATGATAAAGGCGAAAACGCATTAGTTGTTACGCCTTCTGAACACATGATGGTGCCAAGTTACCCTGGTTTACCTTACGAAGGTGCGACGATCACATTTGATCGTGAAACGGCGCTTTCTCGTGAAGATATGAACTTCATTAGCTGGGAACACCCGATGATCCAAGGTGGTATTGATTTACTACTGAGCGAAGGTGTTGGTGCTTCTGCTGTATCACTGCTTAAGAATAAAGCGTTACCTGTTGGTACCATTCTTCTTGAGCTTATTTACCTTGTTGATGCTCAAGCGCCCAAGCGCAGTGGCATTAGCCAGTTCTTACCACAAACGCCAATTCGTTTAATGATGGATGGCCGTGGTAATGATCTTTCAGCACAGGTTGAATTTGATAGCTTTAACCGTCAATTAAGCCCAGTGAATCGCCACCTAGCGAGCAAGCTGGTGACTTCGGTTCAAGCTGAAGTACATAAGTTGATTGAAGCGGGTGAAACGCAGGTTCTACCTAAAGTGGAAGCGATTCGTGAGCAAGCTCAGAAAGACATGCAGGCGAACCTAAATGGTGAGCTTGAACGTCTACAGGCATTAAAAGCGGTAAACCCGAATATTCGTGATGAAGAGTTAGAAGCGATTGAAACACAAATCGCTCAGCTAACGGGTTACATTGCAAAAGCGCAGGTACAACTCGATTCATTACGCTTAATTGTGGTTTCGCATAACTAAAATAGCCTTTTTAGGCTGATAAATTAAATAAAGCCCGAGCTTAAACTCGGGCTTTTTTGTGAGGTTTTAAATGGCAATGTTGGAATACACTCCACCAACGGATCCTTGGATCGATATCGTTTATCAAGACGACGATATCTTGGTTGTGAATAAGCCGTCAGGTTTACTTTCTGTGCCTGGAAGATTAGCTGAACATTACGATAGTATGTGGAGCCGCTTGGTTGCCGAATTTCCAGAAATCCAGGTTGTGCATCGCTTAGATATGTCGACTTCAGGCTTAATGTTACTAGCGAAGCATAAAGAAGCTGAGCGCTCATTGAAAAAGCAGTTTCAATATCGCTTAACTCACAAAATTTATTATGCTCGTGTATGGGGTAAAGTAGAGGAAGCTGAGGGCTTGATTGATCTCCCTTTGATCTGCGATTGGCCTAATCGACCAAGGCAAAAAGWTTGTCACGATGATGGCAAGCCCTCTCAAACTCGCTTCCAAGTTGTCCATCATGAAGAGCGCACCACTTTGTTACGGTTATTGCCAATTACTGGGCGCTCTCATCAATTACGGGTCCACACTATGGAAATCGGTCATCCTATTGTTGGCGATGAATTTTATGCCACGCCGGAAGCATTGGCGCATTCAGATAGGTTGGATTTACATGCGTGTGAATTAAGCTTTTATCACCCAGCGGATAATCAGTTATTTACAGCGTTTGTTCCATGTGACTTTTACCCTGAGGCTGAACCACAAGTAAAACAGCATTTTGAAATTGCGCCGGATCTACCAGACTACAAAACGTTGAAAGCGTAGACTGTATAGCCTAATCATTTCAACCTGTGTTCTAAATAAGGAAGTTATATGTCTCGATTAAGCGTGGTCTTTTTAGATAGGGCGACGATCCCTACGCAAATTCAGCTCAAAGTACCTGAGTTTGACCATGAGTGGATTGAGTATGACTTTACCCAGCCTGAACAAGTTAGCGAGCGTATTGCTAGCGCTGATATCGTGATAACCAATAAGGTTGTGTTAAATGCGGATAATCTGACTGGTGCGGACAAGTTACGTTTAGTGGCTGTATCGGCAACAGGCGTCAATAATGTGGATTTGAGTTATTGCGCCCAAGCGAAAATAGCAGTCACTAACATTCAAGGTTACGCGACACAATCGGTTCCAGAACACGTTATTGCTATGTTGTTTGCGCTAAAACGCAACCTCGTTGGTTACCATCAAGATATAAAAGAAGGTGAGTGGCAGCGTCATAAACAGTTTTGCTTCTTTACTCATTCAATTCAAGATGTTGCGGGTAGTACTTTGGGAGTGATAGGCAGTGGCGGGTTAGGGCAAGCTACGGCTGCTTTGGCGAAATCTTTAGGCATGAATGTGATGTTTGCTGATCGCAAAGGGGCGGAGCAATGCAGGGAAGGCTATTTACCGTTTGAGTTGGTCATGCAATTAGCTGACGCGATTACTCTTCATTGCCCATTAACGGCTGAGACCCATAACCTAATTGGTGAACGAGAATTGAACATGATGAAGCCTTCGTCTGTTTTGATTAACGCTGGAAGAGGTGGGTTAGTCGATGAAGAAGCTTTGGTGTGTGCGCTTAAAGAAAGGTGTATAGCAGGAGCGGGTGTTGACGTATTTACTCAAGAACCGGCGGATGAAAGTAACGTGTTAATAAAGAATATGGATATGCCTAATCTTTTACTGACTCCTCATGTTGCGTGGGGGAGTGATTCTTCTATTCAAAATCTGTCCGATATTCTTATCGATAACCTAAATGCTTTTGCCCAAGGTTTATCGAAAAACCGCGTTATTTAGTATTAACCTGCCTCCAATGAAAAAGGTTGACGCTTTCACGTCAACCTTTTAAATATTCTAGCTTCTAGCTTCTAGCTTCTAGCTTAGCCTTGTGGCTTCACAACCAACACGTTGATTGGCGAATTCTGCACAACTTTGCTCGCGACAGAACCAAGCACTACTTTATCAATCTTAGAGCGCTTATGGCTTGGCATGATGATCAAATCTGCACCAAGTTTTTCTGCATAATCTAAAATAGTCGAGTAAGTCTTACCTTCCGCAACATGGACTTTGTAAATGACTTCGTCATCAATATGTTGGTCAGCAAACTCTTTTAGTTGAGCTTTAACATCCATTTTCATTTGATTAGCGGCATCTTTCGGGAAGTAGGATGCGACCATCGACATGTGAATGCCTGGTAAAACGTTTAATAGATGAACTTCAGCGTTACTGTGTTTTGCATGCCAAACAGCAAGCTCAACAGCTTTGTCGGAAAAGCCTTTGTCGTTCAAGTCGACTGGAACAAGGATTTGTCTATACATGTTTTGCTCTCTTTTTAATGAGCACCTAGTTATATTCTAGGTGCTACCATTATCCTTTCCATTACAAAGGGCTAGTCTCAGCCCCATGCATTACGCGCTGATTTCGTCCTTACGAGCACGCCTTCTTTGGTTCATTGCTAAACCAATCAATATCAATAGAGAAGGTAGGAATACCCATTCTTTCATAGGGCGATCCGCATCTTGAATAACAGATTTGATTTCCCAATCGAAATCAATACCAGATGCTTCTGCAGGGCTTCCGAATTCAACCATGTCGACGATCATCTTACCTTCATTTTCAGTAAGCATTAGACCCATAGATGAAACACGTTCTTCACCAGTTGTTGCAGATTCTTCAAATGGTAAGCGAACAGTTTTCTCTGAGTAATCACCTTCAAGGTTTTCACCACCAACTCTCAACTCAAGTGATTGTCCCACAGAAAGTTTTTCAGTTATTTGAGTAATCTCAACTCCAGGTGAAAGAACTTTCGCAGGGTAAATCATGTCCCACCAGAAACCTGGGCGGAAGAAAGAGAAAGTTAGAACTAGTAACAAGATGGTTTCCCACCATTTGTTCTTAGTAAACCACCAACCTTGTGTTGCTGCAGCAAAAATCAAAACAGCGGTAATCGAAGAGAAAATCGTCAGCGCTAGATGCCACCATGAATCAATACCCATCAACAATAGCTGAGTATTAAAAATGAACATGAAAGGCAATATCGCGGTTCGAATATCGTAGGTGAAACCTTGGATACCCGTCCGAATAGGATCTGATTTTGCAATAGCCGCAGCTGCAAACGCCGCAAGGCCTACAGGTGGCGTATCATCGGCCAGAATACCGAAGTAGAACACAAATAAGTGAACCGCAATCAGTGGAATGATAAGGCCGTGCGCAGCACCTAGAGTTACGATTACTGGTGCCATTAGCGTTGATACAACGATGTAGTTTGCCGTTGTTGGCAAGCCCATACCGAGGATCAAGCTGATAACAGCAGTGAATAGCAGCATGAGAATGATGCTACCACCGGAGATAAACTCAACGAAGTCTGTCATTACCAAACCGATACCTGTCAGTGTAACCACACCAACAACCGTACCTGCAGCTGCAGTTGCTACACCGATACCGATCATGTTACGAGCACCAGAAACTAAGCTTTCTGCTAAGTCGACAAAACCTTGTTTAGTTTGCTCTGCGATATCGTCAGTTTTAGACATTACTGCAATAAGAGGGCGCTGCGTGATTAGGATAAATACCATAAACACAGTTGCCCAGAACGCAGACAGACCTGGAGAGAAACGTTCAACGGTTAGACACCAGACTAGAACGACGATAGGCAGTAAGAAATGTAAACCAGATTTAATCGTTGGACCCGGTTCAGGGACTTCTGTTAGCTCAGCATCAATTTCCATGCTGCCTTCTTTCGCATACTTTGCAGACACGCGAATTAAAGCTAGATAAGAAATAAGTAGTGCGATAGTAACGATAGGAGTCGCGGCTGCGCCGAAGACGTCTTTAGTCCAACCTACACCGTAGTATACCGCTGCGCTGATCACACACAGACCTAAAATAGTACCTGTGAAGGAAAGCAGACTTTGAACAATCGTTGGAGTACGACGACGAGGAAGTCCCGTCATGCCTGCTTTACATGCTTCTAAGTGAACAATGTAAATCAGAGCAAAATAAGAAATCAGGGCAGGAAGTAAAGCTGCTTTAATTACTTCAACGTAAGAAATTCCCACATATTCAACCATCAAGAATGCCGCTGCACCCATGATTGGCGGTGTTAATTGCCCATTAGTTGAAGCTGCAACTTCTACCGCACCTGCTTTTGTTCCTGGGAAGCCAACGCGCTTCATTAGAGGAATCGTAAACGTACCAGTTGTCACAACGTTAGCAATTGAAGAACCAGATACCAGACCAGACAAACCAGAAGCAACAACCGCAGCTTTTGCTGGGCCGCCTTTCATGTGGCCAAGTAAAGAGAAGGCAACTTTGATGAAGTAAGCACCGGCACCYGCACGCTCTAGCATTGCACCGAATAGTACAAAAAGAAAAACGAAAGAAGTCGAAACGCCTAATGCAACGCCAAATACACCTTCAGTAGTTAGCCATAGGTGAGACATCGCTTTGTTTAGGCTTGCCCCTTTATGTGCAATAACGTCTGGCATGTGAGGGCCGCCAAAAGTGTAGAGCAGGAATACTGCGGCTACGACCATTAGTGGTGGGCCAAGAGCACGACGAGTTGCTTCAAGAAGAAGTACCATGCCGGTTACAGCTGCAACAATATCAAATGTAGTAGGTGCCCCTGAGCGATCGGCTAGCTCGGCATAAAAGATATAGATATAAGCAGCAGAAAAACTACCTGCAAGCGCAAGTCCCCAATCAATCGCTGGGATGTAGTCTCGAGGTGAGCTTTTTAAAGCAGGGTAAGCAGTAAATGCTAGAAATACAGCAAAGGTTAAATGAATCGCTCGCGCTTGAGTATCATTGAGTACTGCAAAATCAAATATAAACGGCAGCGGAGAAGCATACCAAAGTTGGAATAGTGACCAGCATAGTGGCACGAACCATAAAATACGACCTTGAAGACCTTTTGGACTTCTTGCTCCAGTATCGGATTGGGCCACCATTTCTTGCACATCTGAAGACGGTGTCGTTGTCTGCGTCATGTACTTTATCCTTATTATTGATGGTCTAGTCAAAATGAATGACTAATTAGAACCATATTTAGCATCTATTAGTGTAGTGAATAGATGGAAAATTGCTCTGAGTTTTGGTTGTTCTTAGGTATATCGAAGGTAAGTCATCAAAGTGAGACGACTTAAAGTTGTGTCGCATTTCACGCTTAACTTTAATTTTTACTAAACATAGTTTTAGGAAGCGTAAAACCCAATAAGGAGGCTGATCAAAGCCTCCTTATTGATTGAGTAGGCTAAAGTTAGGTTACTTTAGAAGACCTACTTCTTTGTAGTATTTAGCAGCACCTGGGTGAAGAGGGATAGAAAGACCTGCTTTCACCATATCTTCTTTCTTCAGGTTAGCAAACGCAGGGTGTAGGCGTTTGAAAGTAGCAAAGTTTTCGAACACTGCTTTTGCAACGTTGTAAGCAACTTCGTCAGAAACATCTGTCGTAGTTACCATAGTTGCAGCAACACCAAAGCTGTTTACGTCAGCTTCAGTACCACGGTACATACCAGCAGGAACTGTGCTGTAAGCGTAGTATGGGTTATCTGCTACGATTTTATCGATTTGAGCACCCGATGCTGAAACTAGTTTAGCGTCACATGAAGTTGTTGCTTCTTTGATTGATCCGTTCGGGTGACCAACCATGTAGATGAATGCATCAATTTTGTTGTCACAAAGAGCTTGAGAACGCTCAGAACCTTTAAGTTCAGATGCTAGTTTGAAGCTATCGTTAGTCCAACCCATTGCATCCATAACAACACTCATTGTTGCACGGTCACCAGAACCAGGGTTACCGATGTTTACGCGCTTACCTTTAAGGTCAGAAACGTTGTCGATACCTGCGTCAGAGCGAGCAATAATGTTGAATGGTTCTGTATGTAGAGAGAACATTGCGCGTAACTTCTTGTATTCGCCTTGTTCTGCAAACTTACTTGTACCGTTGTAGCCGTGATATTGCCAGTCAGACTGTACAACACCGAAATCAAGCTCACCGGCACGCATAGTGTTTACGTTGTAAATAGAACCACCAGTAGACTCTACTGAACAACGAATGTTGTGATCTTTACGGCCCTTGTTTACTAGCTTACAAATAGCACCGCCAGTAGGGTAGTAAACACCAGTTACAGAACCAGTACCAATAGTGATGAACTCTTGAGCGTTAACTGCGCCAGCGCCCATTACAGCAGCTGCAATTGCACCAACTTTAATAAGTTTGTTAAATGCCATGAATTTCCCTTCCTTTATTCATTATTAACCCTGAAACAAGTGTAGTTGTTTCTGGAGTTTCCTATCTGGAAACGGCACCTTTTTCAATCCGTCCGACGAAAAAGTGGCTGAATAATAGCAAAAATTGGCAGAAAATTACTCAATTGTTAAAACATATAGCAAATAAGTCTAAGTTTTGCTGCGGAAATATGATGCTTTTCACAAGGTTATGTTTTTAAAAATCAATAACTTGATCGAGGAATTGGAATGAAAGATGGATATTCTAGGATGTGATATGGATCACGGAAGAAATGATTAATCGTGATCCATTAAAATTAGGAATGATTTTAAGTACGTTTGGCTCGGTTTTTAACCTGCGTATTCAAAGAGTTCACACACTGATTCGAATAACTGTTTTGTAGTGACAGCAAGGGTTGGGGTAATGAAAATTGTATCATCGCCAGCGACAACGCCGAGAATACCTTCAGACTTACCTAATGAATCTAACAAGCGAGCGATTAGCTGTGCAGCGCCTGGGCCTGTGTGAATAACTACGAGTGCAGCGTTATGATCGATATCGAGAACAAGTTCTCGCAATGAGCTCGATACTGTAGGAACCCCGAGTTCTGCAGGTAAGCAATAAACCATTTCCATTTTGGCATTGCGAGTTCTCACAGCACCAAACTTGGTTAGCATACGTGAAACTTTAGACTGATTGATGCTTTCAAAACCTTCATGTTTCAGAGCGTCAACGATTTCACCTTGAGAACCAAAGCGTTCTTCTTTCAGTAATGCCTTAAAAGCGCGAACTAAGTTGTCTTGTTTTTCTGTATTGCGCATGGTTTTTATCTTATCTATTAATAAAGTCATTGCTGCATATTTTCGCATACATATGCAA
>NZ_JAKJSW010000132.1:0-12397 GCF_050337375.1 Vibrio makurazakiensis
TTGCTTACGTACGTGACAATAACAAAGATGCACAGGCGACATACTTAAAGCAAGGTTTTGAAATCGTTGGCACAGCGAAGAAACATGCCAAAGTGAAAGGCCAGTACGTCGATGAAATACTAATCGAAAAATTCCTATAACTTGAAATAACCCATTTGGTGGCAGCTAAGCTAAATCGCTTAATGGCTGCGCTACTGAATAGCTGAATAGCTGAATAGAATAGTTGCTGACGATTTAAGTGAGCAATAGCTGTTATTTCAAGTATCATTCAGCGCATGCACGCTTAGTATCCAATGGTTACTGACCGTGTATTTTGCAAGATACCTATACTCCCCAGTTTCAAAGGAACCATTGTTATGGAAATGCTTATTGTATCGTCTGAGCGACAAAAGCGCCTGATCATGATTTTTAGTGATAAAACGGCAAGAATGTCGGATAAAGCAGTGTTAAATGACCTAAATTCGCACCAGATCAATTCAACAGCTTATCCTGCTTTTAAAACAGCGACAGATTTACGCGTTGAGCGCCTTGGTTTGATCGACGGGAATGATAAAGAAAATGCTTTAGAAGGCGGTGACTTCTTATATCGTTACCTATCTAAAGGCTATATGTGTTTAGGTAACTATGTTGGCAAGCCTAAGCCTGACCTGACACCTTGGGGCGTTAGATCTGTTCGCATGCAGCCTAGAATCGGTTTCGGTTTATAGAAAGCAGCATAGCCATCTATTCGGTCATCATGCCTTAAATCAATGGTGACTGAATAGATGGAAGAACACGAATTCCACGCCGTCACCTYACTTAAAGCTCAATACCTTTCCTTCATTCTCCTCATCTCAGCATTCAATAATCCTAGCTCACATTTATAACAAACCTTCAGTTCTCTTATAAATCAATAAATTACCAACAAACATTCATGAGAGAAATGCGAAAGCGTAATTATCATTTTATTGATCTATGTTAACTATCAATTACCACTTTAGGGTTAAATTGCGTCGCATAATAAGTCAATTATCAACTAAGGAAGTTATGATGAAAAAGATGTTTGCGTTGGGTATTACAGCAGCCCTATCGATGCCAGTTGTGGCTCAACATACGACGAGTCAAAGTACTGTAATCAACGGTCTTGATTTCGGCCCCCTCGCTCAATTGGTCGGGACATGGAAATCAGCTGATGCTGGTGGGGTTGATGTAGCTCCGGGTCAAGAAAATTCAGCGGTAGGTGAAGGTAACCCATCGGTAACACCATTTTATGAAGTGATGACTTTTGAAGTAGCTGCTGATGCTACAAATGCTAGCGAACAATACTTAGTAGCACTGTACTATAAGCAAGAAGTCTTTAGAAAAAAAGACGATTCAAAATTTCATGACCAACGTGGATATTTCATTTACGATAAAGAAAATCAAACGGTTTACAACTCATTCTGTGTACCCCGAACTACTTGCGTAACGGCCGAAGGAAAAGCAGGTAACGTTATGACATTGAAGTCTTCTGATAACGGTATTGCCGAATCAAATTACATGTTAGATAACGCTGCAACAGAAGGCTTTACTATGAGCCTAAACCTTTCAGAAGATCAATTAACTTACTCTCAAACGACTGAGTTAAAAATTTACGGTGAAGACTTCACACACACCGACGCAAGCACACTATACAAAGTAAAATAATAACTAAACGCGCAGGTGACTTAACGCTCTCTTAATCACACTCGCGAATTTAAAGCTTTCAGTACATCTAATTCAAAGCCCAAACTAACCAAGTTTTACCTGCATTAAACGAACGTTAATTAGGGCTTTTTTTGTATCTAGCCATCAGGCTCACAGTTCCAGTTCCACCGTCAGCCTTGCTTAAGCCAAAGAGTGACTCAACACAAAGTGGTCTTCATTTTGTTCCTCAACCACCCAGCCAATAGACTCGTATAAATAGGGAATATGGGTATAAACATACAACCGAGTTTCACCTAACATTAAAGCCTGTTGCATCGCCATTTCTATCAACCTCTTACTCACCCCTTGTTTGCGAAAGTCTGGCTTAACAAGCAACGCATTTACCCAAAGGGCCATAACGTCTGTTTTTGGCGCTGGGTAACGAGTAAACGCTAGCCCTCCAATAAGGTCATCATCGCTAAGAGCAATAAGCGGTGTTGGTAAGGGCAGTCCTTCTTTTTCATTGCTAAACGGATCCACTTGCCCCCACTCCTGAACAAATAAGTCGTAAAGGGCTTTAGAAATAGGAGTATCAGTTTGCGGTTGATCTAACGTGATGGACATAGGTTGACCTCATAAAACTCTGGCTAAAATACGCGACGATTAAGATTGGAACTTTTCACCAGCGGCTACCACAAATGCCATTTCAACCAATAGGTTGGGATCGGCTAATTCTACTTTAACGCAAGCACGGCTTGGCGCTCGGCCTTCAGGAAACCACGCTTCCCACACCTCGTTTAACGCATCGAAATTTGCGAAATCAGTAACATAAATGGTAACTGACATAATTCTCGATTTATTACTGTCGACCAATGCCAACATTTGCTCAGCTTGATCGAAAATTTGTTGAACCTGGCTTTTCATATCTCCAGAAGTATCACTTTCAGCCACTTCTACAAAATTGGCAATACCATTGAATACGGTTACGTCAGACCAACGAGGTGTTGGGTTAATATGGTGAACATCTTGCATTTAAACTTCCTTATAAACCAGAATTTGAGCCACCATTTCTACCACGCCTTCTCTCATTAAGGAAACCTCTTATTTACATCAGTCTCTATGCATAATAAGAATGCCATACCGCGTGTAAGAGATCTCTCACAAGTCATGTAAGCGAGTGTTGATTCATACGTAGGGTGCATCTCAAGATCAACATTAAAGCATTGAATTTTAACAATTTAATTAAATTTAACATCTCTAAAACATAATAAATTCATCTTTATCTCATTGGATCACAAAGCCAATCAAGTAATATAGGTTTTGTCGACAGGGAGTTGGCAAGGATAGACAAGTTAATGGAATAACAACCTTCAGGATGAAGGATTGATTGCTTAGGAAGAGTGATCAGCATGGATGTAATCCACAGAATAAGTCAGACCTAGCCTTTGGTTACAGTAAAACTTATAGAAGTGAACCTCTCAAGATGAGATGGCCCATCAGGACGATAGGCAAAGACGGACACCGCTAGGAAGGCGACGGATTAAATGGATATCGGTTAAAGGATTTAACCAGTAGCACGGAAGATGCTTGGAGCACCTTACCTCTTTGAGGTAAAACAGTAGCTGGATTGCTGCAAAGAAACTTTTTCCCCGCTCGGCGAAAGCCAAGCGGGGTTTTCTTTGTCTGCTATTTAAGCCTAAGCTCTTAAATTTCAGTTCTTAAACCTCAGTTATTAACCCCCAACTCTTAAGCCTTAACTCCAAATTCCCCCCCACCGCACACACGCCATGGTCAGTGGTGAAAGCCAGAAAGTCGACTTATACTCTACGCTAATTGTTAAATTATTGTAGCGAGTCAATATGTCATGATTCGTTTTAAAAGGCAGTACCAAGCATGGGTAGCAAACGAAACATTAGAAGACTATTCGTTACGGTACGCCGCTAAAAGTTTCCGCAGATTTTCCCCCTCTACTCTGGCGAATACCGCCTTAGGAGGCATCTCATTTTTGGCACTAGAGGCCATCGGTGGTGCTGTTACTGTGAGCGTCGGTTTTGCTAACGCTGTGCCTGCCATTCTTCTCGTATCTCTACTTATTTTCATCACAAACTTACCCATCGCGCATTACTCTGGGAAGTACAATATAGACATGGATCTGCTGACCCGAGGAGCCGGCTTTGGCTACATAGGATCAACGATCACCTCCCTGATATACGCGTCTTTCACCTTCATCTTTTTCGCGTTGGAAGCAGCGATCATGGCTCAGGCATTAGAGCTGTATTTCCAAATACCTCTACCACTTGGCTACGTTATTTGTTCACTGGTCATCATACCCATCACCTTCTTCGGCGTTACCGCCATCAATAAATTGCAAAATTACACCCAAGTAATCTGGGTTGTGTTGATGGTTTTACCGTTTGTTTTTGTCATATATAAAGAGCCAAATATCCTTACTTATTGGAGTGAGTTCGCAGGGCACAGCGCGGTTGGTAATCAGTTTGATATTATCTTGTTCGGGCAAGCATGCGTCGTTTTGTTTTCATTGGTTGTACAAATTGGGGAACAAGTTGACTACTTACGTTTTATACCCAATAAAACCGAAGAAAATAAAGTCCGTTGGTATTCAGCAATAATCCTCGCAGGGCCTGGCTGGATTATTGTTGGGTGCTTGAAATTATTAGGAGGCAGTTTGCTCGCCTTCCTGTTTATCCATAACGGAGGAGATTACGACAAAGCTGTCGAGCCAATACAAATGTACATCCAAGGCTATGGATATATGTTCGACTCCCCAGAAACGGTGCTTGCAGTCGCAACATTCTTTGTGATCGTTTCTCAGGTCAAAATCAACGTCACTAACGCTTATGCAGGCTCACTAGCATGGTCAAACTTTTTCTCACGAATGACCCACTACCACCCCGGTCGCGTGGTATGGCTCATCTTCAACATTTTGATCGCCCTGCTACTCATGCTGCTCGGGATCTTCGACACGTTAGAAGCCGTATTAAGTGTGTATGCCAACCTGGCTATTGCATGGATTGGCGCAATTGTTGCTGACTTATTGGTACTAAAACCGTTAAAAATCAGCCCAAGCTATATTGAATTTAAACGCGCCCACCTACACAATTTCAACCCTGTTGGTTGCCTATCGATGCTGATTGCGTCGATTTTGTCTGTAGTCGCTTATGCCGGAATATTTGGTGAACTTGCCCAAGCCTACTGCGCATTCATCGCCTTAATCAGCTCATTTTTGCTCGCCATATTAATTGGCTATATCACCAAGGGTCGTTATTACCTCGCCAGAACACCAACAATCATTTCTGTCACTAGTCCATCTCAAGTGGTGAAGTGTTCTGTCTGCGAACAGGAATATGAACAAGAAGATATCGCTCACTGCCCTTTCCATCAGGGAAACATCTGTTCCTTATGTTGCAGCCTAGAAAACCACTGCCATGACCAGTGCAAAGTCATCAATACTCCTAATCAAACTGCCGATAAAGAAGTGGTGTACTCCCTATTAATGCAAAAAATCGACGTCAACATGGGGCGACGAATCATTCGCTTCTTAGTGATATTTTCAACCATGGCGCTAATTTCCGGTGCATTTTTCTTACTGGCATTTCACTTTAGCCACATGAGTGATGTGGTACAAAACCAACACTTATTCGATGTCATCCTCAATATATTCTTCGTCGTACTGGTACTGATTGCCATCAGTGCGTGGTGGATTGTGTTATCTCACGAGAACAGGGAAATGGCCGAACGCGAACTGTTGCAGTCACTCAACTATTTAGAGATCACCAAAAATGAGTTAGTTCAGAGTGAAAAGCTTTCATCCTTAGGGCGTTTAGTGGCAGGGATCGCCCATGAAATTAACACTCCATTGGGTATCTGCGTCACCATTACCAGCTCTTTAGACGATGCCAAACGTAACTTTAAAACAAGCTTAGAAGGCGGTCAGCTGACTAAATCTGATTTAGATACCTTTGTGGCAGAGGTTGATGAAGTGAGTGAAATGCTCAGCGTAAGCTTGAACAAGGCCACGCAGCTGATTCGTAGCTTTAAACAGGTGGCTGCCGATCAAACCAGCTCCCTACGACGTAATTTTGATCTTATCGAATTCTCAAAAGAACTCGATTCCACCTTACAACCACAGTTCAAACACAGCTCGCATCAAATTCACTTTCATTGTGAGCCTGATATCAAACTAGACAGTTTTCCCGGCCCCTTGGGTCAAGTGATAACGAACCTCGCCACTAATTCAATTAAGCATGGTTTTGAAGACAAAGAAGAGGGCGAGATCTCGGTTAGTGCTAGGTTAGACGAAGACAAGGAGCACGTACTGCTGCTCTACCAAGACGACGGTAGAGGAATACCGGAAGAATACATCCATCGTGTTTTTGACCCTTTCTTTACCACCAAGATGGGTGATGGCGGGACCGGACTAGGTTTGAATATTGTCTATAATATAGTCAATAACGTTCTAGGTGGAACAATTTCAGTCCAAAGTGATGAAGGGTGTACTTTCACAATCAGAATCCCACTCGTTGCGCCACATACCGCCAGTTTTATGGGAGCAGGTAATGAAAACGGACAATGAACTCTTTGTATTCGCAGAAGAAACAGATGAACAAGCACCCGCATTACAACACGATCCTTGGATTGTTTTGATCGTCGACGACGAACAGGAAATCCACAGAGCGACCCGCTTCGCGTTCAAAAACTTCATTTATGCGGCTCGGCCTATTACCTTTCTTAATGCCTACAGCGGCGAAGAAGCCAAAGATGTTTTACGTAATCACACCAACATTGCRTGCATATTCTTAGATGTCGTAATGGAAACGGAAGACGCAGGTTTAAGGCTGGTGAGCTTTAYTCGCGATGAATTACAAAATAATGACGTGCGCATCATTTTAAGGACAGGTCAGGCGGGATACGCGCCTGAAGTAGAAGTCATCCAGCAATATGATATCAACGATTACAAAGAAAAGTCGGAACTCACCAAAGACGCTTTATTCACCTGCCTCACCACTGCCTTACGTAGCTATCAACAAATACAAACCATAGAGTCGAGCCGCAAAGGGCTGTCTATGATCATTGAAGCTTCATCGACCTTACTTGGTGTTAAAGCCGTTACCCAATTTTCGATAGGTATTTTGACGCAAATTTGTGGGTTGCTACATATAAAACCGGAAGGCGTGGTGTGTATCCACAGTGATTTATCCGATAACAATGCACTGAATGTGCTTGCAGCCGCAGGGACATATACAGACTACATCGGACAGCCTTTGATTAGCTTAAATAAGCCTGATATCAGTTCGTCAGTCGCCGACGTGTTAACTCAAAGGCATAGCCTATACCAAGAGCACCACAACTTTGTGTATATCCCACTGTCTTCTATGGGCGAAATCGTGGTGTTTGTGAATAGCCAACTCCCGATTAGCAACCTGGACCAACAGCTATTAGAAATTTTTAGTATCAATATTGCGGCGGGTTTTGAAAATGCCAAAATGTTTGAAAAAATTGAGTCACTGGCCTATCAAAATCAGCTAACCCAGTTACCCAACAAATTAGTATTATTGCAGCATTTAGGAACACTGACGCAGCACACACACCAACCTTTCATTTTGATTTTAACCAATATCGACAACTTTGAAGACGTCAACGATGGCTTAGGTTCAGCTATTGGGGACAAACTTATTGTGCAGATATCCCAAATGCTTACAAAGTTTCATTCATCGAAACCTTTTGTCGCTCACTTAGGTTCCGATACATTTGCGTTATCTTTACCGGTAAACAATAAAGAAGAAGTCCCCCAAATATTGGTCGATTTACGTAGTCAATTCTCTTCACCAATCATGCTTGAAGACAACCTGATCCCTGTGTCGACCTCTATCGGTTGCCGTTTCTGTGATAACGAAGAAGTGGATAGCGAAACCTTATTGCGAAATGCGGGCATCGCATTAAAACACGCTAAGCAACAGGACAATGGCCAATACTGCATATTTGAATCCAGTATGGACACATCTTTATTGCAGCGATTACAAACCATCAAAGACATTCACCACGCCATCAGCAACCAAGAATTTTGCCTATACTATCAACCGCAAATTTGCATGAAATCAGGGCAAGTTGTCGGGGTTGAAGCGCTGATCCGTTGGCAACGTTCCGACGGCACGATGGCAAACCCTATCCAATTCATTTCAGCAGCTGAAAGTTCAGGGTTAATTGTTCCAATGGGGTATTGGGTATTAGAAACGGCGATTAAGCAACACTTCGAATGGAAACAAGCCGGTCACGGAAACATCAGAATGGCGGTGAATGTTTCCCCTCGCCAACTGTGTGAATCTGATTTTGTCGATAGGGTTATCCAAATCGTCGCCCAATCCGGCATAGAGCCATCAAATTTAGAGCTAGAWATCACCGAAACCATGGCTATGACCGACCCTGAACATCACATTCAAAAGTTAGTCCAATTGAGAAATGCTGGTATTCAAATTGCGATTGACGACTTCGGAACGGGATACTCTTCTTTAAGCTACTTGCAAAAATTACCGATAGATCGGCTTAAAATTGACGGCGCCTTCGTCAGAGATATTGATACTAAAAAAGAAGATGCTTCTATTGCGGCGATGATTATTAATATGGGGCATGAGCTGAATTTATACGTGATTGCAGAATGTATTGAAACTTCGGCACACCAGCAGATTCTAAGCGATTTAGGGTGCGATGAAGCGCAAGGTTATTTATACGCAAAGCCCTTACCTGCTTCGGAGCTTTCCCAACTGTTTTGCTCTTTGCGAGAAGCCTCTAGGGATATGAATAGCCCCACTCCACAACTCATTTTGATGACAAAGCCTCACTGATCATCAATCGTGCTGCGTTTGATCTTGTTATAGCCATTACACCAACAAACATGGGAACAAGCGATTCACTTGTTCCYATTACTCCGAACTCTCACTCACCTAAGAACTGATGGTTTCCAATGTCAATGAAGACGGATAAGTGGGTGAAAGATGAATGGTATTTTTGGCTACTCTCGCCAATTGCGCCATTCCCTCAGGCTCACCGCTGTTTGGGTTCACATCGTATTTCGGAAAGTTACTGCTCGATATGTCTAATCTTAATCGGTGACCTTTCTTAAAAAGGTTACACGTCGCGAACGCTTCAACTTCGATTTCGTATACCTGACCTTGCGTCAGCAATTCAGGCTGCTCAAAAGATTTGTGATAACGGCATCGGAAAATACCATCCGAGATGTTCATCGCGAACCCCCGAGGGTAATCCATACTTGGCGGATACACATCCACCAGCTTTGCGGTAAAGTCGGTATCCAATGCATCGCTTTCAATGAACAACTTAACGATCACCTTACCAGACGCCGCGATATCTTCCGTCAGTGGCTCAGTTTGAAACACTAGAATATCTTTACGTGCTGATAACGGCAGGTCGTTCCCTTGCGTACCAAAAAACCTCGGATCTTCAAGTTGATCAAAAGCCCCGCCCACAAAAACCGGTTTTCCAGAGGTTAATGCCCCGCCAATCGTCGGAACGGGATTATTAGGGTCAAACAAATAGCTCATTTCTGCATAGCTGGTTTCAGCTGTCTGACTCAGCTTTCCTCCGGTTCGCAAATACCATTGCTGACAGGAAGTGTTCGCCAAAGGCCATTGATTAGACTCTAACCAACGCCCACCGTGATCCAGTTTGCCATGTGGTGTTTCCGCACCACTGCCGCCGCCCATTTGAAAAACTTTAACACTAGCTTGCGTAGGTAAACTTGCATCAAGCAACCAACGTCTGAACCAGTCAATACGATGCTGTAACCAATTTTTTGCCACATTATTATCAAACGATGCCTGCTCACCAAAATCCACATCACCGTTAAACTTCACATTGCGATCGCCATGTAACCACGGCCCCATGATCAACGATATCGGCGAATCATTTTGTTCAGACAACGCCTTAAAATTATCTAAGGTACTTTTTACGTAAACATCGTACCAACTCGACATCAATAAGATCGGCACATCAGGAACATTCTGATAGCTATCAAGAGAGTAAATGCCTGATTTTTTCCAGAAGTCGTTAAACGTACCCGCTTCCCATTGCTCTAACAAATAGGCTTCATAGTCAGGTAAATGCCTTAGCGGTGAATGGCCTCGCTTCCAAGGCATTTGTTTAAACCACTCTGTAATGTCTTCACTCTCTAGCGCCAACTTTAATATTGGATCTGCTTGTGCTTCAGGACTGACTAAGGCTTGTCTATACGCCCATGTTGCTTGTTTAAGCTCAAACGCACCTCCTTGTCGAATACCGCATTCATAAGCACTTGAAAAGCCGCCAGAATCCATAGCCATGCAAGCTAAACCTGGCGGGTTTAAACATGCCATCGCCATTTGAGTATGCGCCGCATAAGACAGCCCCATGCTACCAATTGAACCGTTACACCAAGACTGCTGAACAATCCATTGGCACGTGTCATAACCGTCTTCCGCTTCATTGATGTATTTCGTAAACGTGCCTGTCGAATTATAACGACCTCGGCAATCTTGAAACACACAAGCAAACCCCGCATCCGTGAAAGCTTTCGCCATTTCCTCACGGCTCACAAGGTTCCCTGATACGTCAACTTCAGATCGCGAAGGAGCCGATTTGTTATACGGTGTACGTTCAATAATAACGGGCCAAGATTCTACAACCTCGGTTGACTCCGCTTTCAGCAAACTCACGCTACGTGAAGAGCTCGCCGCTCTAGGAAAGCGTTTTGATTTGCACTCAGATTTAGGCAGATACACGTCTGTGGCTAGAAACACGCCATCACGAGTTTCTACCATCATGTCTTTCAATACTTGCATTGTCATTTCCTAACCGTATACCGATAAGCTGATAGAAAGGAAAAGCAGTGCAAACAAGATAATCAGCACAAAGAATGGGAATATGTATCTTGCCCATTGTCCCCAACCCACTTGAGCGGTCGCTAAGAAAATAAGCAAGCCACTTGAGGTAGGAGTAATAATGTTGGTCGCTCCGTTACCCATAAGAAACGCAAGTACCGTGGTATGTGGGTCGACGCCAGCAAGTTGACCAAGAGGACCTAAAATTGGCATGGTCACAGCGGCCTGACCCGACGTTGACGGGATCGCGACATCAATCACAAGCTGCGCGAAGAACATACCGAATGCGGCAAAGGTTGGGTTATTTTCGCCGACGACAGAAGATAACGAGAAAATGATGCTATCTAATACCTGACCTTCCGCTAGAACAATCGCAACAGATGTCGCTAAACCAATCAATACGCCCGCTATCAGTACCTTTTTCATACCAGATACGAAAGCTTCAACGGTTTCATTACTGTTTAAGCCACCAACAACCGCGAAAAGGACACCAAGAGCAAGGTAGTAAGCGGATAGTTCATTGTATTTCCAATGCCACGTTTGCGAGGCATACACTAAGAAGCCAATACCTAGGCCTAAAATAAGCAGCACTAATGCATGGCGAGTCGGTAGTGGTGAAGAGTCCCATCCCGCTTCCATCGTGACATTTTTCACTTCTTTGCGAATGCTACGCAAAACGTAAAGAATGCCGACGATCATCAATACAACGTACACAAGAACACGCATGCCCATACCACTAAAGACTGGGACATCAACCAACGGCTGAGCAATCGATAATGCGTAAGGGTTAGTGATAGACGCTAGGTAACCAACTTTTACCGGAATAGCGACTATCGCTAAACCAATGATGCTTGATAAACCCATGCGGTGCGCCATCGCGACCACCATAGGAATGACAAGCAAATATTCTTTGGCCATTCCCATGAAGGTACTGCCCATTGAAAATACAATCATCATTGCTGGTACTAATAAATACACATTACCTTTGGTCACCGATAACATGCGTTCAAGGCCGGTTTCAATCGCACCAACCTTGTTTAAAACACCAAACATCCCGCCGATAAAGAGCACCATGAAAATCATGCCCGAGCGTTTGTTGATTGCTTCAGGAATACTCACTAATGCGTCGAGTAAGCTTACTGCTTTGGCTTCACTCCCTTCCGAGTAAATACCGAGTAGGTTGAGTGGAGAAGCATCTTTTTCTAGTACCTGATACGTTCCCGGTACGATAAGCTTACCGTTACGCTCAAACGTACCAGAATCTAAAAAGTAGGTCATAAGCACCGCAGCAAGTACTACAAATAGCAAAATGATCACAGGGTTCATCGATTTTTTAGATTTCTGTTCTACCTGAGTGTCGGGGGACAATTGACTTGGCATCGTCGATTCTTTTATTGTCATGTTTAAAATTCTCGTTTCTCATAGTTACAGTTCATTAACATAACAATCAAGATTGTATCCCAACAACGGTATGACAAAACGTCATACCATTATGCGTACAAGGCATTATGAATATAAAACAACTTGCGGCACTTAAAGCAATAATGACCACCGGATCGACCAGTGGCGCTGCGTTACAGCTTGGTTTATCCCAATCTGGCATTAGTCGATTGCTCTCCCAACTGGAGCAAGAACTTGATCTAGAGTTATTTGACCGAGAAAAGGGCCGACTAAAAATTAAGCCTGAGAACAAAAATCTGTTAACAAACGCGCTAAAATCCCTCGACCAATTGGAACTCCTTTACGAAGAAGCGAATGAAATCAAAAAGGGCGAGCAGAGCAAAGAAACCATAAAAATTGCGGTACCTTACACTTTTGCGTCGTCTTTAATTCCACAGATCCTACTTAAGTTATACCAAGAT
>NZ_JAKJSW010000133.1:0-12319 GCF_050337375.1 Vibrio makurazakiensis
CTATGAGCGAATGCACCGTGGCAACCAAGCCGGAGCTCAGTCAATATTGAGCGCCTATCAGAATGTTAATGTCGAATTGCGATCGGACTAAGTGGCTACAGCACTTTTCGATGAATGACTATCTAATGCATTTTAACAAGCTGTGCGACATCTAAGCTGCCACCCACATTGAGAAACGGGCAAGCTTTAGCTACCTCTATTGCTTCTTCAATAGTATCGACTTCAAGTAAGGTATAGCCCGACAGCGCTGAGGCACTTCCACGAGTTACCACTCCACTGGAGTCTATCGAATGGGTATCTTTGAAAGGGTTTGCGGGGCTGGTGATCACCGAGGCGTACTCAGTTAACCATTGTCGATAATCTTCCATGTGTTTCTTTGCTGCTTCAGGAGTACTGGGGGAGGTTCCGCCAATATACGTAATAATAAACTGAGCCATTGCACCTTCTCATAATCAAAACCATCTATAAAAACTAGAAGCTAGTGAAGCTCTTGTCTAGTTTATGAGCAGATCAAACCAGAGAACTAACGCTGAGTCAGTCGCTCTAAAAAGGTTGAAAACAGTCAGTAAATACAGGCAATAAAAAAGCCGACACATAGGTCGGCTTCTTACATTCATATCATCAGAGCTTACGACTGATGTTTTTCGTAAACGGTTTTGAGATATTCGTCTTTTTCTTTCCACTCGTTGTTTAACCAACCATGGAAACGTCGCTTAAATGCTTTATCTGTGAAGTAATCTCCATTCACATTTTCATCCATTGGGTGCAATTTCACACGAACCACAACCGACGTTAAATTGCCTTTTAGCATATCAACAAACGGGGAAGCTTGATTCTCTGGGTACGCCAGTGTGATGTCGACAACGCCATCTAAAATAGGCCCCATTGCCGATAGAGCAAAAGCTAAGCCGCCAGTTTTAGGCTTTAGCAAGTGCTGGTATGGTGTTTTTGCTGTCGCCATTTTCTCTTGGCTTGCGCGTGTACCTTCAACGAAGTTAACTAATGTTGTCGGTGCTTTTTGGAATTTTTTGCAGGCTTTTTGGATAGCATCGAAGTCATCATTACGACGTTCTGGGTGACGTAATAAATACTCTCTTGAGTGACGCTTCATGAAAGGCATATCTAAGCCCCAACATGCTAAACCCACAAATGGGACGTACAGTAAATCATGCTTAAGGAAAAACTTTGTCATCGGGATTTTGTCTTTCAATACCGATGACACAATCACGATATCTGCCCAGCTTAGGTGGTTAGACATCATCAAATACCACTCTTGTAGCGACAGCTCATCTCCGCCTTCAATTTCCCATTTAATGTCGTTATTTACATTCAACATCCAAAGGTTCAGTGTCGCCCATAGCCAAAACTGCTTATTGGCTAAACGAGTACATGCAGTTTGTACGACAGAGAAAGGTAAGATTAATTTGATCAAAGCAAAGACACTAACGACAAGCGCTGTGATAGCAGTATTAAGTGTAACGAATAATACGTTCACTCCTAGACGAAGATTATCAAGCATAATTAGACGATTTAGAGACGAAACGCGTAGTATACTCTTTAATAACAGGAACGTTAAAATTTATYCAACTTATCAATTAGCTAGCAAAATACCCTCACACCATTAAGACAACCCTCTAAGTCATTTACGCTTCCAGTTATTCGATATCAGGCTCAACTAACAAGTTGCTGCCTTGGTGTTCATCACCAATCACATCTTTAGGGTTTCGAAGAGTACAGCTTTCTAGAGACAAACATCCGCACCCAATACAGCCACCTAAATCACTTTGCAATGACTGTAATCGATGAATTCTCTCTTCTAATAACTCATGCCACGAGGTCGCCATCTCTTCCCACTGTTGCTTATTCGGTGCCTGATGTTTAGGTAAGTGCTCCAATGCGCTTGCAATTTCTTCAAGGCTAAGCCCAACCTGCTGGGCTGCTTTAATCACAGCAACACGCCTCAGAACACTACGATGGTAGCGACGCTGATTACCCTGATTCCGCCAACTGCTGATTAATCCTTTTTGTTCATAAAAATGGAGAGCTGATACTTTTACACCAGATCTTTTCGCCACTTCCCCTACACCAATATCCATATTATCCCCTCATTCAAATCCATTTTTCCCTATTAGGACAAATTCTAAAAAATCACTTTACCTAAAGTTAACTTGAGGTTTTAGAGTAGCAGCCAACGAATGAGATTTCACGGAGAGAATGATGGAAAACAAGATATCGATGAAGAATAAGACGAAGCCATACCTTATCGGACGATTTTTTGATGGGATTTCATCAGGACTATTTATGATGGCTTTACCATGGGTAATTTTAAGCACACCCGATATGGGAACATTTGTCGCTTTAACCGCCTTGACCTGCACTGTGGTTTCATTTGTTAGCACGCCATTCTTCGCAACTCTGATAGACCGCCACTCAAGAAAATCGATACTCGTGTTCAATCAAATACTCCAATCTTCTACTGCAGCCATAGTCTTCATCGCGTTTTGGTCTGATAGCATCTGGGTTAACACCCACTCTCATTGGTTACTTGCAGTCGCACAGCTCATCTTTTGGGTGTCCAGCAACCTTGCTTGGTCAACGAATAATGCTTTTACGCAGGAAAACTACGACAAGCATGAATATGCACGCATTTCTGGGTATCAAGAAGTTGTTATGCAAGGGACGACTCTAGGAGCAGGTGCCGTAGGCATAGTGCTACTGCAAGTTTGGGGAATGTTAGAGTTCGCATTATTCGCTGCCACGGCTTCTGCAATTGCTGCCAGCAGCTACTTAATTACACCATATCGCCAGCAAGTTAGAACAAGCCACAAAACCCCGTTTTTGACGCAATTGAAAGAGAGTAAAAGTATCTTTCAGAAAGCTCCACGTTTTTATGGCTTTTTAATGCTTTCAAGCCTGTCATACCCAATCCTGACATTTTTAGGGAAGCTGGTACCAATACGTTTTTCTGAACTGGGGATCTCTGGGGATTGGTACGCGATGTATAATGTGGCTTTTGGTGCAGGTTCCCTACTTACTGGAATATTTGTCGCGAAGTTGCTAACTATGACGTCACATCAAAACACCATCCAATATGCCATGTACGTACTGGTTTTGATGCTATTTGGTATGAGCTTATCTGACAATCCTATGTATTTACTGATATTTACAGCTGGATTTGGTTTTTTTAATGCTCTAAACCGAATTGCTCGTACTAATTGGATGCACCACTCGGTGAAAGTGTCTGAACGAGGAAGAGTGGATGGTGGGCTAGCCATGTTTGCCACTCTGGTACAAAGTGGTAGCTACACCGTCATTGCCCTACTAAGCCACCATCAAATAACGCATTATGGATTTGTTATAGCCGCAGTAAGCGTATTGATTGCCTGTGCGATAATGACTCAATTAAAACAAGGGTTAGGCCAGCCACTAACAGCTGCACACCAATATTAACCACCTTAAAAATTCGCATTCAGATAATAAACGTTCATCGGTTTACAGTGTAAAACATCTGAGAAACGACCAAGGTAGGCACGCTAAATGCTAACTATTAAGATAATGGTYAGAGATTTTGCCGCTAATCCGCGATGAACAACAAAGCTGCCCATCGATTTAGTTAGTACATAGACAAAACATCTAGCCTCTTAGTTATTAAGTAGTAAAGAGGTGAATTATGTTTGATTCAATGAAAGAACATTGGGGAGACTGCGTGATGACTGCCGTAGTCTGGTCTTTCTTGCTAATGATCGCGATATCTTAGCTTAAAAAGGGAGCAGCTATATTTTCATAAAAGAGCTGTAATGTTGGACACTAATGGCAGCACAGACTGCCATTGGTGATAAGCAAACCGATTAGCCGGGCATAACAATCAAGCCCATAGGCTCTAAAAGTTGCTCTTGTTGCCATTCACAGATCTTCACTCCTGTCAGATCTACACGTCGAATATCGAGCCCTTCCAATTCGCAATGGCTTAAATCACAGCCTTGAAGCTGAAATTGCCCCCAGCAATCACTAGAAAACTCACCTCGGCTTAAATCTGACTCTTTAAAAGATGCTCCAGATAAATTGGCTCCAATCCAACGATTTTCGAAAAGCTCGCACTTTTCAATGCATTGCTTTTCAAAATTACTGTAGGACAAATTGCACCCGGTAATGAATGCAGAGCAAAAGTACATTCTACTACTGACTTGGTTAGCAAAGTGCACCTGTGCAAAGTTCGCCCCTTTTAAGTCGCAGCCACGAAGTTCAATACCAAAGCCATTAGCGCCTTTGAAATTAGCCATAGAGAGTTGGCAATCTTTAAAACTCGCATCACGTAAGTCAGCATACTCAAAATTACACCCTTCGATCGCGCCTTGCTCGATGAAGCTACAGTCTTGGAATTGGGCATCGCGCAAGTTTGATCTTGAGAAATCACACACATAAAACTTACATTGCCTAAATTGGGCATGGCTTAAATCTTGATTAGAAAAATCATGGCCATTAAATACGTCACCGACAGTTTCCATTTAACCTCTCCTGTTTTGAGAAACGTAGGCTACCACTCCTCTTCCATATTAACACCAAAAACAAAACCATTAAAAACAACAACTTAAAACACCCTAAAATAGCCAATTTAAGCTACCTAATTAGTGATTTAAGGTGGGTATTTCCATTTATTTGCATGAGCGAGCGTTGAAAAAAGTTTGGAGGCTTTAAACGCGATTTAGAAGGTAGGTGGGTATGTTATCTAGATAAAACAAAACCGAGCCTTCATACCTGTACGAGTCAGTGACGCTTAATGCCAACTCATACATTGAAAAACTCGGTCTATTTAATTGTTGAGATCAATCTTGTGGGAATTCACCTTTGCGTCCACTCGAATGAGCTTCTACTTGCCAGTGCTCATTAGCATCAAAAGCTTTGTCACAAAGGTCGATAGTAAAGCCCATCTCCGCGACCTCTTTTAACGTAAGATTGTCAGCCATATTGGCAATCTCACCTCTCTCATTATGAAGTTCCATATATCCTCCTAAAAGGTGTCACCGCTTAACCTTATAAGTATAGTGGATAATAAACCGAGACTGATGAGATTATCATTCCTCTGACTCAACCCCTTGAAGCCATGCAGAAATTAAATGGAAAGTTTCATTGTCAAAGTCGATAGCCGCTTCTACGCCCAGTGGAGTAACAAGCATCGGGTGCGTATGACAGCTATCAAATCCGGATAAGATAGGCATTCTCTGATCCCCTAGCACTTCAAGAAGAACGTCTAATGGGGTTCTACTTGTGCCTTTATCGTCAAATAATTCATGTTTACCAAGTACAATAGCAGACGCTTTATCAAAAACGCCGCACGCTTTCATATGGGCAAACGAACGTTCAACGACTTCAATTCCTTGCATGCAATCTTCCAACAGTAAGATATCACCTTGTTGAATGTCGGGCATATAAGGGCTTCCCCAAATCGCACGCATAGTATTTAGATTGCCACCAATAATTCGACCTTCTACAACGCCATGACCTAAAAAGTGCCACTGATTATCAAAAACTGGCTTCGTACCTTCTTGTGTTTCCCAATCCAACCTTATATCGGTCCAATGCTGTGGCATCTGATATTGATAAGGTAGAGAGGCGGTCTGCATGCAAATCTCAAAGAAGGATTCAAATGTTTGCTCAACAAGTGGCGGTAACTCGCCAAATGACGCAACCAGTGCCGGCCCATAAAAGGTGATGAGCCCTGTTTTAGCTTGAATTCCGAGCAATAAAGCCGTTACGTCGGAATAGCCAATTATGATTTTAGGGTCATCAATGAGTGCTTGATAATCAATATACGGCAACAAAGCATTGCTGTTATTACCACCTATAGTGGAAATAATACACCTCACTTCTGGGTCTCTAATTAATGCATTTAACTCCTCAGCCCGCTCTTTGATAGTTCCAGAACGGTAGGTATCACTACGGCCAGTCAAACTACCGGCTTGCATAACTAAACCTTTAGATTCAAGGAATTGTTTCGCTCGCCTAAAACGATTTGGCGCGAATACTGTGGCAGGAGAAGAGGGCGAAAAAAAGCCGATCTTATCACCGACCTTCAACGGTTTTGGGACAATCCTATCCATGCTATCTCCATTCATAGTGAACTCGTTATCTCAACCGGAAAGGTAATTATGTAGTAGCGTACAGGAACGCGTATAATCACCGTTCATTCAACGAATTAGTAACTGACTATTATGATCATCTTCTCGACAAACTATGGCGACATCAGTATTGAACTCAACCTTGAACAAGCGCCAGTAAGCTCTAAGAACTTTTTAAAGTACTGCCAAGAAGGCTTCTATGAAAATACCATTTTTCACCGAGTTATCGATGGTTTCATGATCCAAGGTGGTGGTTTTACTCACAAAATGAGAGAGAAGCCAACTCATGCTCCTATCGTTAATGAAGCAAACCGCGGCCTGAAAAATACAATCGGTACTATTGCGATGGCTCGAACGGATGCTCCGCACTCCGCCACTGCACAGTTCTTTATTAACTTAGATGACAATGATTTCTTAGATTACACAGCAACGACCAACAATGGTTGGGGCTATGCTGTTTTCGGGAAGGTGACAGCAGGAATGGAAGTCGTGAATAACATTGGTAAAGCGATGACAACTTCCGTTGCAGGCCACGATGACGTACCTATGGATGCTATCACCATCGAAAAAGTGACCATTACAGACTAGCGAAAAACACCTGACTAAGCTTTATTCGCCCAGTCTAGAACAGCTACTGATAATATAATGCGCCGAGCAACAACCCCTGCTTGGCGCTAGAACCACTGTCATGTTACTCCCCTTCCCAACCGACAAGCTTCTTAGGTGTAGGGATGCATGTCATAAATTGCTTTTGTAACCACTCTATAAATGCCGCTTCTAATGGCTCAGACGCTTTATTCTGTCTTAGTAGAATATACTTATGCCCTGAAGGTACAAAACCGAATGGCGCAACCAAGTTTCCACGTTTCAAATCATCCATGACCAAGGGATAAGATCCCATTGCCGCCCCTAGCCCATCGACCGCCGCTTGAATCGAAAAATAAAAATGAGCGAAACTCTGCTGTGGATTTACTTTAAATTCATTAGTTTTCGCAGCCAGCTTCCACTGTTGCCAAGCGTGAGGTCGGGTATCGCTGTGCAGCAATTTGATATGGCTGCTTTCCCCTTCCTGCTGAATATAATCCCAATACTTTGGAGACATAACCGGCCCTACATACTCTTCAACAAGCGATGTTTTAGGGTAATCATGAAGCAAACTAAAGTCATCTCGGCGGATCGCCAACGATAGCCCAGAGCTACCTAAAGTAACCGGACCACCAGCTGTCGATAACCTAACGTCACCACCGGATTCATGGTGGAATTCAGACAACCTAGGCATTAGCCAACGCATCGTTAATGTCGGCTCGCAAGACACTTCCAAGCATTTCTGGTGAACTTGCTGGAGCTTGCTAACCCCCGTATCGAGGGCTAAGAATGCTTGCTCAGTGAATCCACTAAGCAACTCTCCAGCATCCGTTAAGCACACGTTCCGACCTTGTTTTTCAAAAAGGGCCTGCCCCAAATACGCTTCCAATACTTTGATCTGTTTGCTTACCGCACCATGGGTAATATTCAGCTTACTCGCCGCTTCACTATAAGTAGACGAATGAGCTGCGATGTGAAAAATGTGAAAGGCTTTAAGGTGTCTCATTTGTGAATTTTACTCACACATCAAGGGTCATTAATTCGATTATATTCTGCCCTATTCGCACTTACAATCTACTCATATTCTCACTACAGAAAAATGGAGACAATATGGAATGGTTAAGCCTTGCCGTATTAGGTGTATTGATAGTTATTAGCCCTGGGGCTGATTTTGTATTAGTACTAAAAAACAGTGTTAATCAAGGAAGGTCTGCGGGGCTATGGACCGCCATGGGAGTCAGTTCAGCAATTTGTGTTCACATTGCCTACTCAATGCTGGGGATCAGTTACTTAATTTCACAAAATGAAGCGCTATTCAGCACCATAAAATACGCTGGGGCTGCCTACCTTATTTACCTTGGTTTGAAAGGCTTATTCAGCGCAGCCGCAGACTCTGAAACAATAGAGTCGGACTCGATGCAGCAGCAGCCATATCAGTCTTTCTTCCAGGGTTTTTTGTGTAATGTACTGAATCCTAAAACTATGCTGTTTTTCCTGAGTATATTCAGCCAATTAATTTCACCGAATACAGAGATCAGCAGTAACCCTTTACCACTGATTTATGGTGTCTATATGATTGTTCTACATGGTGTTTGGTTTGCTTTGGTCGCATTCCTTTTCACTTCTCAAGCACTACAAACTCGCTTACAGCGCATGAAGAAGGCACTTAATCGACTATGTGGAGCTGGCCTTATTGCATTTGGCTCCATACTGGCTCTGAAATCATAAACTTACAAAGAGCAATCAAAATTAAAAAGGCCATGAAGCTGTTGCTTTCATGGCCTTAAAGGTCTCGATACTCAATCAAAAATTCGCTATCAAACGCTAAGCAGTGTTATAGCTGCTTCCAATATTGGTATAGCTGCGCAATGTCCTTTGAACACAATAACTCCATCGCGCCTTTGACTTGCTCGTCTTCCCAGTTCCACCACTTCATTTCTAGTAGCATAACGCGTTCTTCTTCTGAGAATCGGTATCGGATATGTTTCGCAGGGTTCGAACCAACGATTGAATAGGGCTCGATATCCTTGGTGACGACGGCCCGACTTGCAATGACAGCTCCATGCCCTACCACCACACCGCTCATAATCATAGCTTCAGAGCCGATCCATACATCATTGCCAATCACAGTATCACCTGCGCGTTTAAATGCATCTTGCGCGCCTTGGAACTTTTCATCTTCTTGATAGTAGAAAGGAAAGGTACTCGCCCAGCCAAGTTCATGTCCTTGATTTCCTGCCATCATAAACACAGCGCCAGAACCAATAGAACAATAATTACCAATAATGAGCTTATCGACATCATCACGATCTGGGATCAAGTAACGAGCACAATCATCAAAGCTATGATTATGATAATAGCCAGAATAATAACTGTGCTCACCCACAATGATATTTGGGTTAGTGACTTGCTCTTTTAAGGACTTACCGACAAACGGGCTCTCGAAATAATTACTCATGATTTACCAATGAAATATTGTTTAGTTTGCTCCTCACCATTGTCTCACGAACACATCAGATACACTACGAGCCCTCTAATTTTACGCTCTAGGACTCTATAGCTACGGCTTTCAGTTACTCGCTTTGAAACATTTGAAGAAGATAAAATTTGGGTTCTTTGAAAGGTATTCATAGCGTTCTGGTGAAATGCGCTTTACCTCCTCAGCCACTTGACCTTCAGATAACTCAGCAATAACTAACTTGTTACTAGCAATCGCATTTATCCACTCCGCCAACGAACGACGATAAAAAGTCACTTCCACAGGCTCGCCAATCGTATCCCAAACCTCGCTTACCAGTTCACGCTCAAAGTAATTACCAGATATCGAGCTATCAAAATCAGCAAAAGGGTGATGTGTTGAAAAGACGAGATACCCGCCCGGTTTCAAAACACGCTCAACTTCCCTAAAAATAGCCGAAACATCTTCGATATAATGCAGAACAAGAGGACAAATAATGACATCTGCACTATTTGATTTTTCTTGAGGTAAACCTAAGGTGAGATCTTGAGTGTAAGCACGGACTCGATCCCCGAGCTTATTTCTAACCAATTCAACCATTGATTCAGAAGCATCAAGACAAGTAATATTTTTCGCCCCTCGCTCTATCAAAAAGTCTGCATACACGCCAGAACCGCAACCTAAATCAAGAATATCTAAGCCGTTAATATCCCCAATCAAAGCCTGCAAGGATGGGCGCTCTAAATAAGCATTGTAGATATTATGTTGAGCTGCAGCATCGTATTGCTGTGCATGCTTAGAATACATCTCTGATTTCATGAACTGACCTTTTGAAAAGAAGTAAGAGCGGGAAAGTATCATTACAGAACTTGTTATTGATGCGTCAGCTCTGTGTTAAAGCTGAAATCCGCTGGCGTTCAATATACCACTCACCTTTACATGGTCCATTTGTTAGGAACCATTTCCCGGTAATTTTTCCACTACCTGTATTGTCTAGAGCAGTTCCTGAAAATCGATAATCCCATTGGCGATGACGGGCATACAAACGTAGCTCTCCACTTTCCGAAACCCATCCTTGTAGCGCAGTACCATTATAAGTTAGGCGTAAGCTCGCTTTACCGTTAACGATCCGACCAGTAATCGTGGTTCTCTCGCACATATTATTATTGGTAACGTTAATTCTTCGGCCAATCCATTCACCATCAAATTCCTTCGAAACAACAAAATTGGGAGCTTCAGGAAGAGGAGGAAACGACTCAGAGTGGCCACCACTAAACCAACCCATTTTATTGCCAGTAAATACAAACACAACGAACCCAAGAGTGGATAATACGAGCAGAGGTTTCTTCATAATAAGCCATACCGTTGATTTAGAGAGTAAGCTCACTTTAACGGAAAGTGAAAAAATTCGAATCAAGATAGCTGGCTTGCCCTGCGAAAGTTTTAAGTAACTCGAAGTTCTAAGCCGCTGAAAAGAAAAATCCGAGACTCAATTGAGTCTCGGATTTTGTAGGGTTCTTTTAGCTGCTAGTTTCGCTCTAGTTTTTAGGGCGGATAAACGGCATATGACGGTTTACGTCTTTGTATAGTAGGTAGCGGAATGGACCCGGCCCACCGGCATAACAAGATTGTGGGCAGAAAGCTCGTAACCACATGAAATCACCGGCTTCAACTTCAACCCAGTCTTGGTTTAAGTGGTAAACCGCCTTACCTTGTAAAACGTACAAACCATGCTCCATAACGTGTGTCTCATCAAATGGGATCACAGTACCAGGCTGGAACGTTACTATATTTACGTGCATGTCATGACGCATATCTGTTGGGTCAACAAAACGCGTAGTTGCCCAACCATCATCAGTATCAGGCATTGAAATAGGGTCTAAATCGTTTTCATTTGCCACGAAAGCTTTCGGAAGTTCTAATCCATCAACAAATTGGTACGCTTTTCGAACCCAGTGAAAACGAACAGCTTGCTCGCCATTGTTGTGAACCGTCCAGTTGCTACCAGGTGGAATAAACGCATAGCCGCCTTCTGTCATATGATGAGGCTGACCTTCAATCGTAATATCCATCTCACCAGCAACCACAAACAAAACACCTTCAGCATTCGGGTCCAACTCTGGACGGTCCGAACCACCTTGCGGGTCAATCTCGACAATATACTGTGAGAAAGTTTCAGAGAAGCCACTCAACGGGCGAGCGATCACCCACATACGCATATTTTCCCAGAATGGTAAGAAACTCGTTACGATATCCGTCATAACTCGCTTGGGAATAATGGCATAAGCTTCTGTTAGTACAGCGCGGTCAGATAATAATTGCGTTTGCGGAGGTAAACCACCTTGCGGTGAGTAGTACTGGTGTTTATTGGTCATTGCTTGTGATCCTTCATACAAGACGAGTTAATCCATACGATGCAAGTAAATGATAAGCCAGACTACTTACACTGTTTTCATGAGGGGGAATTACTAAGATCAGGAGATCTCTCGGTAACTGAACTTAGTATGCACTAAAGTTTTACGATTGATAATTTAAATAATTTAATTATTATCAGTGGATATTCCACTAATTAAAAGACCGTGATATGCAGCACACCTTAGACCCTATTCTGTTACGTAGCTTAGTCGCCGTTGTCGATTCTGGCAGCTTTACACGTGCTGCAGAAAGTACCCATTTAACTCAGTCGACCATCAGCCAACAAATCAAAAAGTTGGAATCGCAACTCGGCTGCGAATTACTTATCCGTAAGAAACGCTACACAATTGCCACCGTTGAAGGGGAACGTATTGTGACTTATGCGAGGCGTATTCTCTCTATGATGGAAGATGCCATCGCTCAGACGGCAACGAGTGCAGAGCAACGCCCAATTAAGCTAGGCGTCCCCGAAGATTTTGCAACTCACGAACTGATGCCGACCCTAACCCGGTTCGCGAAAGCTTTCCCAAATGTACGCTTAGAGGTAAAAAGTGGACTTTGTAGCGACATTTGGAGCCAATTCGAAGCTCAAGACCTCGATCTTGCGTTAATCAAACACCGACTCGGAACTGCACAAGGGGTGGCAAGTTGGTCAGAACCGTTGTGTTGGATTGATGGTAAAAACAGTGACAATTTAGGCCAAAGCCCTATCCCATTAGTCGGCTTGCCTAGTACTGGTTTATAT
>NZ_JAKJSW010000134.1:0-12316 GCF_050337375.1 Vibrio makurazakiensis
ATCTTACAAATACTCACATAGATAAGCCGTTGCTTCTTTAACTTGCAAGTCGAAAGAAGAGTCACCTTCCACATCAAAAGATTCACCAGATTTGAATGTTGTCCAATCTGACTCGCCAGTACGTTTAACGATCAATTCCCCTTTCACTACCGTCATTTTTTCAGGTGCTGCTGTGCCAAATGTGTATTCGCCAGCTGCCATAACGCCAACGCTACTGTCACCGTCTGCCTGAGTGAAACCTAATGACTTAACGCCACCTTCGAAGTAAGTGTTTTCCTTGATCATAATACGTCCTTGTTAACTCTATATTTTCAAAAATAGGAACATCGTTTTAACTAATATTTTGTCTCTATACAAGCTTTTAATTCAGCTTAGAACACAACCGAATAGCCTTAACTACTTATAGGATTTGGAATAGATATAGGGTTTCCCGTCAGCTATATTGAAAAGTTTCTTTACAAGTCGTTAACTTTATCAATACCATGATATATCGGCTCTCATCATACTAAGGTTATTGCGTGCCCTCAGGACAACCATCGAAGAAGTCAGCTAAGCGGTCTAAAACGAGTCGAAAGCCGTCTGATAATTTCGGTTTAATCGCTCAAATCGCTTTTATACTGCTAGCACTGGTTGCCGTAAGCACTATCAGTTACCTCTCTTATGTGGGTTATCAAGAGCACGTTGACCCTAGTAACGTGCATGGCAATTGGATAGAGATTGGTGCACCTCCCTACTCTACAGACATCCTCACTTTTTCAGACGATGGCGTTAGCCGAAATCGTCGCCTGATCAGCACAAACTATGAATTTGATGGTTCAAAAGTTCGCTTTTCTACCGGTTCCGGTATGACAGTATACAAACTCTCAGGCAGCACTAGTTCGCCACAACTTCGTCGCTTATACCCCGAGTCTCCAGTACAAAGCTTTGTAAAAGAAGGCTACGAAGATACTGTGACTTCATTTGGTGGTGGTGGGATGCAAAAACGACGTGCTTCTTTAGCTGAACATTTTAAGCCATAGTCGCTAGATTTCTTTAAAATCGACAATCTAACTAAAACCAAAACTTCATCTTTGACCTATAGATGTTAGGTTCAAGATCATTTCACCAATAATAATTCTCCAAAAACTAAAATACGTAAATAGTTTAGTTTTCTAACTTTTGCCTTAACTTTATAAATTTTGGACTAAGTCGCACACACAAAATGTAACACGTTGTTATATATTGGTTATTTTTAAACCACCCATCGGAAAGCTATTTAATTCTTTTTATAAAATAAAAAACCTCTCGAATACTGACTGTGATGCTCAAATTTAGAGCAGCTTATGCACCTACCTTTTGGGTGGATAACAATCAAGGAATGAGAGAAATACTATGATTCGTTTTAACATGTGTGCGGCAAGTATCGCATTAGCTCTGTCTGGGGCAGCACTAGCTGCACCGAGTGCTCCTAGCATCGACATGTATGGTTCTAATAACCTTCAATTTTCCAAAATTGAATTAGCGATGGAAACAACCTCTGGCTACAACCAGATGGTTAAGTACCATGATAACGCTAAGATAGCAGTCAAATTCAATCAATGGAGTGGGACAACTGGCGACACATACAACATCTATTTTGATGGGGTACAAGTAGCAACAGGCCCTATTTCAGGTAGCCAAACAACCGCTTCATTCGAATATGGTCAAGGTGGCCTATACGAAATGGAAATTGAAGCATGTGACGCAACTGGTTGTAGCAAAAGTGCACCTGCAAAAATCACAATTGCAGATACAGACGGCTCACACCTTGCTCCGCTAGCAATGAACATTGACCCAAATAACAAAACCTACGCGACAGATCCCAATACGGTTGTTGGTACTTACTTTGTTGAATGGGGTATCTACGGTCGCGACTACACAGTTGATAACCTTCCAGCAGATAACCTTACACACATTCTTTACGGTTTCATTCCTATCTGTGGTCCTAATGAATCTGTGAAATCAGTGGGTGGTAACAGTTACAATGCACTAATGACAGCTTGTAATGGAGTAAACGATTACGAAGTAGTCATTCATGACCCATGGGCAGCTTTCCAAAAGAGTTTTCCGCAAGCTGGCCACGAATACAGCTCTCCTATTAAGGGGAACTACGCAATGATGATGGCGCTAAAACAGCGTAATCCAGATCTAAAAATCATTCCTTCAATTGGTGGTTGGACTCTTTCAGACCCATTCTTTGACTTCACAACCAAAGCCAACAGAGACACCTTCGTCGCTTCTGTTAAGAAGTTCTTAAATACTTGGAAATTCTACGACGGGGTTGATATTGATTGGGAATTCCCTGGTGGTGGCGGTGAAAACGCTAACCTTGGAGACCCTGTAAATGATGGCCCTGCGTACATAGCGTTAATGCAAGAACTTCGCGCAATGCTTGATGAGCTAGAAGCAGCGAATGGCCGAACATACGAACTGACTTCAGCAATTGGCGTTGGTCACGACAAAATTGAAGACGTTAACTACGGCGAAGCAATCCAGCATATGGATTACATCTTCGCGATGACTTACGACTTCTACGGTGGTTGGAACAACGTTGTCGGTCACCAAACAGCTCTTAACTGTGGTAACTTCATGCGCCCAGGTCAATGTGATGGGTCTGGTGTTGATGAAAATGGTGAGCAATTCAAAGGCCCTGCATACACGACAGACAACGGCATCCAAATGCTGCTGGCTCAAGGCGTTCCGGCAAACAAACTTGTAGTTGGTACGGCAATGTACGGTCGTGGCTGGGAAGGTGTGATGCCTTCTTCGCTAACCGATCCTACAGACCCAATGACAGGTGTTGGTAACGGTAAACTCAAAGGCAGCTCTGCTCAAGGCGTTTGGGAAGATGGCGTTATTGATTACAAAGGCATCAAAGACAATATGCTAGGTGCAAATAATCAAGGTATTAACGGCTTTGAATACGGCTACGACGAAATGGCAGAAGCACCGTATGTGTGGAATCGTACGTCAGGTCAACTCATTACATTTGACGATGACCGCTCTGTTAAAGCGAAAGGTGCGTACGTACGTAGCCTAGGTCTTGCGGGTCTTTTCTCATGGGAGATTGATGCAGATAATGGCGATATCTTGAATGCGATGCATGAAGGCCTTGCTGGCGGAACGACAGAACCAGTAAACCGCAAACCAACATCTGCGGCAGGTGCTGACCAATCTGTTGTTGGGCCAGTATCGGTTTCTTTAGATGGTAGCGCTTCGAAAGACAGCGACGGCACAATCGCAAGCTATGCATGGGCTCAAGTTGGCGGAACCGCCGTCACTCTAGTGAATGCAAATAGTGCGCTAGTAAGTTTCGATGTGGCTGAAGTAGCACAGCAAGAAACACTGACCTTTACGCTAACAGTAACAGATAACGATGGCGCATCGGCTACCGATACGGTTGTTGTTACCGTTAAAGCTAAAGATACAGGCCCAGTAAATACAGCTCCTGTAGCTGCGGTCTCTGCTCCGGCTGAAGTCAATGCTGGTGATGTTGTTGTGGTTGATGCTTCTGCTTCTAGCGACGCAGATCAAGACACACTAAGCTTTGCTTGGGATGTACCAGCGGGTATTAATGCAACGGTTCAAGGTTCTTCAGTAAGCTTTGTTGCGGACGAATATACTCAAGACACAGTATTGAACTTCTCTGTAACCGTAAGTGATGGTACTGCAAGCTCTAATGCTACAACAGCGGTAAAAGTACTTAAGAAAGTAACAGGTGGTAACACTTGTACTAACCTTTGGGATTCAGGTGCAATCTACACTGGCGGTGAACAAGTAACTCAAGGCGGTAAGGTTTGGGAAGCGAAATGGTGGACAACCGGTGAAGATCCAACAACAACAGTCGCATGGGGCGTTTGGAAAGAAATTGGACCTGCAAACTGTGCTAGTTAATCCATAGTTATAGATGACCAGTAATTACAGTGGTCAATGACTATAAATAACTAACAGTTCTAGCTGACTCATACTCAGATAGAATAAAAACCAAGACCAAGTTTGATTAATTACGGTTAATCTCACTTGGTCTTTTTAGTGGCTCGACTTAGGTAAATTGCGCTCAAACCTATGAGGCACTCTTCATAAAATCAATCGAATCCAGCTCAATGAAGGAGGAATTGTTATGACTGAATTAGGCGGTCAAAACTTTCAAATACCTCAGGACATTTCATCACTCGCCCATGCCCTTGGCCTTGTGTCGGAACTAAACGAACTTGAGCCATTTCATTGGCAGCCCGCTGTGACACTTCGAACTTAGTGAATTTATCTTTTTCATCATGAACTATGATGGTTTGAGAACTACGCAACGCAAGCTTTCCATAAGGATCCACAGATTGAATAGGGTAATTAAATTGCTCTTCCACTTCCCCCACGACAGCATTAAATAGCTTCATCGAGTAACCTGAGCGAGCCACGCTTCCAAACAAGTTATCTAAGTAGTCCAATACTGGAGCAATAAGCAGTAACGGTTTGTCTTCAAGTTTAACGTGTTTACATTCTAAAGCTGATGCCGTACCCATACTGTGTCCAACTAGGCCTGCAACATCTTCTACCGAATCTAAAATAGCTTCTAAGCCATTAACAAATGCTGGAATATGACCATAAACACCTTCACTGCCACCATGAGCAGGATGATCATAAGCCAAAGCTGTGTAACCTTGACGAGCAATATGCTCCATCAAAGGATAATACTGACTTGCTGTGCCCGACCAACCATGAGTCAGAACCCAAACAGGACCACTCCCTAATGAGTAGGTTTTAATAACACCATCTCGACCTACGACTTCACTTTTAATCAATCCTGATGGCTCAGCATTTTTAGGTTCTGTTCGTACAGGAGTAAGTAACAGCTTTCTCGCGGTTTTCTTAGCGTGAGTCGGAGCTAAGATGTAGTGCAAGTTCGTTGTTGCACCGATTAAGCTTCGTTTAACACTGAATTTTGTCGATGTATTGAAGTAAATTTTTTCGCTCATGATTCTGTCCTTATAGTGACCGACATAAATAGTGGTCGACATAAAAAACGAACGACCGTGCTTTTTGTTTGGATAAAAAAAGAGGCGTAGCCCTCTTTYATTTAATTTTTACTTCCAGCTAGCAATTAGCCTTTCAACGCCACTCCAAAAGTGGTCGTGGCTCGCTTGCTGGCCGTGTATGGAATAAAACAAGTTTGCGCTTAAATAAAGCCCATACAGTTCGAAAGTCGCTTGCTTAGCATCGAGGTCGCTTCTAAATTGCTTTGATTCGACCGCTTTTTGAACTTGAATGGTTAAATAATTAATCCATACCGCTATCGAATCTTGTAACGCTTTCTGAATTGGGCAATCTGTCGCAGCGTCTTTCCAGGCATCAATGAACATACAGCTGCCTTGAAAAGAATGGTTCCAACCTAGCCAGTTCGTTAACAGCTGTTTCAATTTAGCTTCTATATCGGCGTCACCTAACAACCTGGCAGGGGCAATCACTCGTTCAGTGAAAATAGCATTGGAGTAACCCAAGACTGAGACTTGCAGATTCTCTTTTGAATTAAAATGAGCAAATAAGCCGCTTTTAGACATTCCGCACTCTTTGGCCAACGCACCAATGGTTAAACTTTCTAAACCATTTTCACTCGCCAATGAGAAAGCGCAGCTCAATATATGTTCTTTTGTTATTTTACCCTTGCTCATCATCGACCAACTTAATCAATTAACACTCTATTTTTAGCACGTTCGTTCTTTTTTGCAAATTTATTATACCGCTCAATAAATAATTAATTTCTTTTGTCGAGAAATTATGAAAAAAATGCGACTGTAATCAAAAGGATATTGAATTGCGTATGATAAGGAACGTAAATGGACACACTTTGGGAACAATTTGCATTTTCTGCCGCTATTACTGGCCCGATTTGCCTCATGCTTTTCCTTGGCGTGACACTCAAACGCATAGGGCTAATCAATGAGAATTTCATTGATGTAGCGTCTAAAGTGGTATTCCAAGTGACGCTTCCAGCTATGCTATTTCTTAGTATCGTGCAGTCTAACCATAACTTTTCAGCAAGCAGTAGCCTAGTTGCCTTTGGACTGATCTCTAACCTTATCTTTTTCGTATTTACTTACTTTTCCACCAAGTGGACGTTCAAAGATCCGAAAGACCAAGGTGTTATCATTCAAGGTGGTTTTAGAGCTAATACCGCTATCATTGCCCTTGCCTATGTCGCGAATATTTATGGGAATGAAGGGGTAGCGTTAGCTGCGATTTATGTTGCATCAACAACTGTGCTTTATAATATTCAAGCCGTCATCGCGTTAACCCCTAAAGGAGAAGAATCCGGAGCCAAAGCGGTTACCGTCATTGCTAAAACCTTAACCAAAAACCCACTTATTATTTCAATTATGCTCGGCGTTGTGTTTTATGGACTGTCTATTCCTATACCTAAGATGGTCACAGATGCTGGCCAGTACTTTGCGAATATGACTTTGCCACTGGCGTTACTTTGTACCGGCGGTTCGTTGGATATCCGCTCTTTAAAACACGATAAACTACCCACATGGTTTGCAACGGGTTACAAATTAATACTCGCGCCTTTGTTCATTACTCTGGCAGCACTTTTCCTTGGGTTTAGAGATCTAGAGCTCGGCCTAATTTTCCTGATGAGTGCAGCACCAACGGCAGCTGCAAGCTATGTAATGGCAAGAGCGATGGGGGGAAATGCTACGCTAGCCGCCAACATCATTGCACTGACAACGGTCATGTCATTGATTACTTGCACCATAGGTATATTCCTCTTAAAGGCAACAGGTTTAATATAGCTGCGACGCACCTCAAACAATCACTATTAAGGGTAACTCTATTAGGATAATTCTTTGATTTAGAGCTACCTCAATATAGGTGAAGACTGATAAATTTTGGGTAATTTTATTCCTGAGATCACAACATGACTTCATCTCACCAACCCAGTCCACATATCGCTAGTCTCGAACTCGGACGAGTTGTCGCTATCCTTGCCATCATTGGCTTACACTGCCAAATGGCCCTCACCTATTGGCAGGTAGATCAAGTGCCTTGGGTTGGCTACATACTGAACCAAAGTGCTCGGTTTGCAGTGCCGCTGTTTTTCTTAATTTCTGGTTACCTCATCCAACCAAAGTTAGCGGCTTCGCCATGGGCTACGTTCACTAATTACTGCAAACCTCTTCTAAAGGTTTGGCTAGCTTGGAGCATTATCAGCCTATTAATGCCATTCAACCTGGGCAAAGTTATGGAGAGCGGTTATTTAGCCGAACGAGAGGGTTATTGGGGCTATTTAATGTCCAATCCTCTTAACTCGTTGCTCGAGGGCGGATTAGTGCATTTATGGTTCCTACCAGCCTTAGCCTGCGCGGTATTAGTGCTAGCAATACTCGTTGACATGAGTTTAGAAAAGCTAATTTTGCCGATTGCTATTGGGTTGTATGCATACGGGACGCTTGCAGGAAGCTATGCCAATATCACCGACCTACAGGCTCCATTTTTTACACGTAATGGGCCTTTTTTCAGTACTCTCATGGTCGTAATAGGCTTTTTGATTCGCCAGAACCAATGGCAATTATCATCACGAAAAGCACTAAACCTACTACTGGTCGGCATGGCAATACACTTCGCAGAAGCGTACTGGCTCACCAATCATGAAATGGCTTTTAACGTGCATGACTTTTTATTTGGCACCGCACTTTGGGCGGTAGGCGTCTTTATGTGGCTACTCGCCAACCCGAAAATGGGCAACATGAGGTGGGTTTCACTTGTTTCTAAACGCATGCTTGGGATTTACGCTAGCCACTTATTAATCGTTATCTTAATGTTCAATATTTCCGGGATACTTGAAATCACAGGGCTAGCGAAAGACGTATTGGTCTATTCAAGTACTATTGTTCTCGCATTTTTACTTGTGATTGGAATTGAGAAGACGCCAGTTAAGGCTTGGCTGCTTCGTTAATGATTACTCGATAATAAATTAATCGCTCAAATAAAACTCGCAATCACCACGATAGAGGTTATAACTGTTAGTAGTTATAACCTTTTCTTTTAAGGGAAGAAAATGAATAGAATGTTCGCCCTTCTCACCCTTATCGTGAGTTTTCATAGTACAGCAGAGCAAACCAACCCTTGGCTATTTGTGACAAGCGAAAACGGTATTACGATACACAAAAGGCCACACAGTGATGGGTTAGTCGAGATCAAAGCTCAAATGCAAGCGAAAACAACCTACTCTGGCTTTTTGCTGCTCTTAGAAGACAGTGCTAACGTTCCGAATTGGATTGATAGAGTCTCGATGAGTGAAGTACTAAAACAGCTATCAACTAATGAAAACATTGTTTACACACAATTTTCAGCTCCGTGGCCTGCCCGCGACAGAGACATGGTGACTTACTCTAAGTATGAGCTCGGTAATGGTCAGTTTGAACTTACCATTACCGATGCTTCTACTTATATCGAAAAGCGCAGTGGCTATTTAAGGATATCCAAAGTAGAAGCGCTGTGGGTTTTACAGCCTTTGAATTCAGGCACCACTCATATCACCTATACCGCGTTTGCGGATCCCGGAGGAATACTGCCAGACTGGCTCTCTAACAAGTTGTCTGTTGCAGGTGCCCTATCTACATTTCAAGGCTTAAGAGAGCAGTTACCCAAGTATCAAAATAGTCAGCACCCTAACCTGCCGTTAGAAGCGACTCACTTGCCATAAAGTAGTACGTATGAAGGTATCAGAGGCGTTAATTATAAGGTCTGAATAAGTTAATGAAGTGAGCGGGAAAAAGCTTTGTTATTTTATGGCTTCCTTGCAAGATCACGAGCCAGAATCAACGCTAAGCCAAAAATTTGTAGAAACAACGCGATGTTTTTGTAAAAGGTCATCCGCTCTTCTAAAGCCAGCATAGACTCTGAAATAGACAAATTATTTAAATAATAATCATCAATTTTATTACGCTGAGCTTGTTGCGCTGAATTAATCGACATCATAAATGTAGGAAGGTTTGCAATGGTTACAGATGGCATTGACTCTCCGACCCAAACCGAAAGTTGACCACGTAATATCTCATCCAACTGAGGAACAGTTCGCTCACTATTAAGGTGTAATAACAAAGCCTCGCGTTTACGTTCTAACGTTTCAACACTGTTCCATGCGAGTTGAATAGAGTACAAATTCGCGCTCTTTTGCTCATACAAATCATTTTGCTTAGCCGAGAGTTTATCAATGACTAAACTTGAGATCACAATCGCTAAGATATTCAAGATCAACCCAGATAGAACAATTACCCAAGCTGGCGGAACTCGAAATGTCATCCTAAACCCTAAAGTAATTGGTCAAAAGGTAGGTAAACTAAGTTTAGAATGATAAGAGCGACCATGCAGGCTAAAGTCAATTGCATCCCCAAAACACGGCCTTTGAACTTCTTCCCTAAAATACCTTTTGCATGGATCATACGTCCCAGCACAAAGGTGACACCAATGATATGTACCAACCAAACATGCATGCCGTTAAATTCCGCGAACCCCATTAATATTAACGTTATCGGAATGTAGTCCATCGCGTTACTTTGTGCAGAGCGAGCGATCTGTAATGGTTCAACACCACCATCAGCATRAGCGACTTGGTTTGCTCGCCTCTGTTTAATGACTTGAATCGCTAGCCAAATCATTAAAATAGCAAGAAGGGACGCATAAAGTGCTGTGATCATATTTCAGTCTCTGATTGGTAATTACAATCCAATCTACTTCACTGGTAAATCATTCAGCAAATTAATCACGCCCCTTCGTTTGAACAGTGTCGATTAGGTCACTTATTCATACAATGTTAGCGCCACACGCCCCATTCACCCGTAGTGCCAGGCTCTTGAGCTTGTGTCCACCACTGCGCTGTCCACTCCTGGCTATTATGAGTAACTACATCACCAGTGTTATAAACCTGATCCGCATTCCAAGCATTGATTGGTAGAGTCGGTGGAATAGGATCTTTTGCTTTAATTAAAGAGAGTTGGTAACTCGGTATAGCATTAGGTGCCATGACTCGATTGGCATAAATATTATTCGTATCAAACATATAGTGATTCATCGCCTCATGCCAAATACCAATAAACCATTCGCCTTTTTTCAGATCATTAAATTGCCCAGCTAACTCTGCTGACCAAGTCGACGTATTATTGGCTGAAATCGCAACTTGAATGTCTGTGGTTTCGGAGCCGTTCGCGTCAAAGGTTCTGAACCTGACCGTATCACCTGATTCAACGGCACCAAATTCAGTAGAAACAAAATAACCAAGTTCGGTCAAATTGTTAGCAGGTGGCGTAGGCTCAACTGGGTCTGGCGGAGTAGTTCCAGAATTAGAGAAGGTAATATCACTACAGTTATAAAAACCTTCCCCAACCGGGTCTTCACGCTGCCAGCGAGTATAAAGTACAGCATCACCAGCTCTGTCAGATGGAAGCGTCACTTTAATTCGGTACTTTTTGTCTTCACCAACCGCCACATTACCGCTCGTATCAACAAGGTCGAGGTCGTCCCACGTTAACGGCACAGTCAAATCCGCTGTCGGTTTCGACAGATAAAACTGCCAATAAGACGGGTTATGAGGTGCCGTGGCATTAAACACTAAATCTATTTGGCTGTTTTCATCCAGCGCGATAGCGGTTCTCTGCCAATGCGCAGAACCCACATCTAGCCCTTCTTTTGCCTTTGAGCCTGCTGAGCACAAAGTACCATCTGGAACGATCGCTTTTACGTGTGCCATATCTTGATGGTTCGGAACGTTCGCAGCCACTTCGTTACGTTGAACAAATGGATAGGCACCAGAAATATCGAATGCAGCCTGGCAAGCTTGGTTGGGGATATTATTATCCCAAAACCCACCGTCGAGGTAACAAATATTCTGACGAGAATTGGGGAACTCAACCCAACCATGAGCGCTCGCATTGTCCACGCTGGTGAACGACATAATCCCTATTACTACCGATGACGAAATGGCTTTCATCTTCATGATATTTTCCTTACTGAATAATCAAAGCTGAAGCCAGTCCGACCCAATATTCTGGCAATAGCACATAAATGGAACTATCAACCTAGCAAGGATTTATAAGTTTAAAGGGCTGATTCACTAAAGAATCCGGATGTCTCTTCAGTTCTGTCGCCTCCATTCCACCATTGATTTCATACAATGAAAGCCGTTCACTAGCCTTCGAGTGACTTCATAAAAATCAATTTCTCAAGGTTTGGAAGATTTACAAATTCGACAATCATTCATTGAATTAGAACCAAATAAACAAGGGAGGGTAACTTAGTGAAAGCTCAATTTTTCGCAGTACGTTTAAGGTCAACTTCGACCTAAATTAACTTTATTGTTATCATCAACCTCTAACAAATACGCCACACCCTATTTATGATTAAGGTTAGAATCTGTGACCAAAGGCAAGACACCAAAAGCGATACTGACTAGACAAAAAATTATCGATACTGCTTTCAACATAACGATGAATGAAGGCTTTGATAAAGCCACATTCGTACACATAGCGAAAACCGCTGGTATTTCTAGTTCAGGGATCAATGCTCACTTCGATAGAAAGTCCGATATAGCAGCTGTTCTCGCTCCTATGTACGCACAAATCATCAAAAAACCACTTAGATTTGGCTCACCTGATGAATTCTTCAAATCATGGGTGTCGGCTTTCGATAATAACGCAGAGTTTAAACGAGCAGTGCTGACTGCTGGACCAATAATCCCCAAACTAGACGGTGTAAAAGGTTTGTTTGATGCCATTGATGGCAATCCAGAAGATGTTCAGAAGTGTGTTTACATGTGCATGGGTTATGCGGTTATCCATTCGTAGAAAATGCCACCCTTTAGAGCGACATTTGGCTTTGATGGTATAAGAGTATGACGCTATCGATTACTGGTGGTTAAACTGGTATTAATAATTTCAGAAACCGCCTGATGAGCTATTTTATAATCTCCAGTTTTATCTTTTTCAGCCATGGCTGATAGGTAACCAATAAGCCCAAGTTCGTTGACAGCTTGCTTTTTAATGCAAAGAGATATGGTCTGTTTTGAGCCTAAAACCTTGTACATTAAAATATTAATATTTTCACCGTGCACTAAGCGGACTGTACCCAATGAGCTTGAAAGGTAACGGCTGCTACAACCATTAAGAAGTGTACTAAGAGTGTTGTTCATGAAGTTCCCAATCTATTGTTTGATATTTCAATATCTATAATTCAAAACATGCCGTTAGCATTATTAATACTCTAAAATCCTACCTATCGCAGGTAGATATGAACTGCATAGTCCCTTAAT
>NZ_JAKJSW010000135.1:0-12167 GCF_050337375.1 Vibrio makurazakiensis
CTTCAATGTTATTACTGGCTTTATCTTGGTAAATACCTTGAACGACCGCTTCCCAACTTTCATTCAAAGTTGCATTGATCTGTAAACCAACAAGGCTATCTCCAGTGACGGAAAAGTGTTCTTTTTCACCTTCGATCGTAAAATTACGACTAAAGCCGAGATCATCATTGTCTTTATACATACCGCCCAGAGTTGCAAAACCACTAATATCAACATCAGGAGTCGCCTGAACCAAAGTAGCAAGGCTCAATGTGATAGTAAGAATAAATATACGGTAAGTGGACATATCATGACCTTGCAACATTGCATTGGTTGATAAATATTACTGATAGTTAAATCATTAATTAACTGTAGAAGTTGGACTTTTCTTTATCAAGTAAATGCTATGTTCCTCAAAAACGCGATTTAGGAGATTTGAGTCACACTTCTTTGCTAATATAACAACCCTATAGTACAGCGTGCTGTATGTTTGTTTTGTGCTAATAAATCATGATTACTCCTATTGAGGTTATTTGTAATGGATACATCTCCTTTGTAGTTTTGCCGCCCTGTGAGGCGGCTTTTTTTATGCAATAAAACGGCAGTTACATTTCTCTATGTTGCTGAATATCTGTAGCTTGGTTCGCACAAACTATCGATAAGCGGTTATCTTCCTCTACCATCCACCATAACAATTATGGTTTTAGTGATAATGCCAAGATCTGTCGTTATCCAAGATTTAATAGAGCAAAGGCTAAGCGCGTAACTGTGGTCGAAGCCCACTTTTCTTCTAACATCATCAATACATGTATCGTAGCCTTGGTTGACTTGCGCAAGCCCTGTAATCCCCGGTAGAACCCCATAAGTTCTATCAGCAAAGTATGGGATTTCCGTTTCAAGTTTTTTGTAAAAGGTTGGACGTTCTGGACGCGGTCCGATTAAAGACATATCACCTTTTAAAACGTTAAACAGTTGTGGAAGTTCATCTAGTCTGGTTTTACGTAAAAACTTACCAACAGGTGTGATTCGTGGGTCATCCTCTGTTGCCCAAACGGCACCTGAACGCGCTTCTGCATCCTGATACATGCTACGAAACTTCATTATCTCAAAGAGATCCATCTTCTCTGGTGTAGACTTTCCAACACGCAATTGGCGGTAAAAAATAGGGCCTCTTGAACTCATGGCAATCGCTAATGCTATTAACGGAAATAGGGGAGCAAAAACAACAAGGATGATGAATGATCCAGTAACATCAAAAGTACGCTTCGCTCGAGAGATATTGTCTTGGTATAAGTGAGTATTCAACATAGTCATTCCTTAACGATTAACTCGTGTCCAGTGTGATTGTTCAAATCCAAGCAGGTAACGCAGCCCGCCAATAAAGTTTGCGTAGTGCCCAATGACTAGATAAGACACTAAGGTTAGAGGTTTGAATGAGAGAGCCTTGGGTAACCATTGAGCAACGATACCTAGGCTATAAACGCTAATCTGTACCCAGAGTAACGCTTCAAATATTGGGTAGCTTTTCAACATGAACGATGAAAACAGGCAAGCAATCATCAGGTATGGGGTGAGTAGGCGCAGCCCTTTACCTGAGAAAAAAGCAAACGCCACGCCACGAAACTTAGGGTTAAATAAACTAAATAGGGCGATAGCTTGTTGCATATTACCTGCAGAGATACGAAGTCGGCGTTTGAAGTCGTCATTAGCGGTAGTTTGCTCCATTTCTAATGCAACCATATTTGTGTCGTAGTCAGCTCGATAGCCTTTCATAACGATTTGCATCGGTAGTATGAAGTCATCATTGATTGTATTGGATGGCAACGTCTCAAACAGTACTGTGCGAAATAGATAGAATGCGCCATGTGATCCTAGGCTAGAACCGAAAGTGGCTTCACGTTGCTTTTGTGCGGTTTGGTATGCCCAGTAACTACTTTCTCCTTGATTTTCTGAAGGGCACAAGCAGTACGTCGCATTGACGACTCCTACTTGAGGGTCYGAAAAATGCGCGCTTGCAATCAGTAGTGAGTCTAAAGAAATTAAGGCTGATACGTCACTCAGTGCGGTAATGTCACTTTCGATCTCCGCTAATTCGGCGTTTACAACGGCAACTTTCCCACGGTTTTCTTTAAAGTCATGGACTTCGAAATGAATGTCAGAACAAATGGCTTCTTGAATCGTCATTTGTGCGACGTCGACGGTTTGGTCACTGCACCCATCACAAGCAATGATGATTCTAAGTTTATTACTAGGGTAATCCAACGCCGCTAGATTGCGGATTTTATCTGCGATGTACTGTTCTTCATTAAAGGCGGGGACAAGAACTGTCACCGTTGGCAAGAAGCTATCACGAGCGTCAACACGATACCCGCGCTCTACATCTTTTATTAAGTCGACAGGGTGACTTGTCGAGTACCATCGCAATATCAAAGGGTAGCCAATGTGATGATATACGATGAGTGCCGCGCTAGCTAAACACAGTGCGATGAAGATGACATCAATCATGCGTACACCTCGTTAGCTAGCTGGTCATAAGACTTCACCATGCTTCGAACGTTAAAGTTTTCCAGCACGAAATTGCGAGGCGAATTAGCGGACAATTTGGTGTCATGCATTCCCATATAGCTACTTAGTATATCGTGAGCCAGTGCAACGATATTATTGCTTTGTGTTAAGTAACTTGTTGTTGGACAAAGCGTTTCACTTACCGCACCTACGTTGGTCGCGATGGTCGGCACATTACACGCTTGTGCTTCTAATGTTGAAAGTGGTAGCCCTTCATGACGAGAAGGAAGGCAGAATAGGTCGAGTGATTGGTAGAAGCATGCCATGTCATCAATCAATCCAAGGAAGTACACGCGATTCTCTAAGCCCAGCTGTTCAACGAGCAGTTTTAAGCGATCTTTTTCGCGGCCGTCTCCTGCGAATGCAACCACGATATTAGAAGGGAGCATTGCCAATGCTTTGATAAGCTGATCTTGCCCTTTGACTTCTTCAAGTCTTCCGGCACAACCAATAATGGTTTTATCATGTGGAAGTTCGAAGATTAAGCGAGAGACTAGCTTGTTGCCGGGCTTGAACTTCTCGCAGTCGATGCCGTTTTTGATAGTAACTATGTTTCGGTAAGAAAACATAGACTGGAGTTGATCGTAGACTCGTGTTGCATCGGCGACTAATGTAGGTTGTGCCGCTTTTAGTGCCCAATTTTCAATTCTGCGATGTTTACTGTTATTGAGGTGCCAAGCGTCATGCTCTGTATGGATACGTTTAGGAACGCCTGCAAGTCGAGCTGCGACCCCGGCATACAATAAAGGACCAATATGGTGAGTGTGAACAACGTCAGGTTGGATGTCATTAAACAAGCTTATGAGATCAGTCACGATACTCAATTGCACGCCAGGGTGTTTATTTAGGAACAATATATTGTCGCGATACTCTTCCAGTTTTGGCCAATTCGCGATCGAAGTTTCATTGCTTCCTTCTAGGCTAACAATGATGGCGCGATCAGGAGCATGCGTAAATTTAAGAAAGTCTAGTGCAAGAATCTCTAAGCCACCGGGTGCTAGGTGTTGGACAACATGTATGACCGTTTTTGCATTTTTATTTTCGTTCATATTGAAGATTCCTTCTTACTTGACTCACTAATTACGTTTCTCTGATTACTCTGTTTGCATATCATGTGCCAACTTAAAAGCCTTTAATTAACAATGTATTATGAGTTGGTGTGGTGGTTTTATGTTGATTTTTCCTATTTGAAAATCAAATAAGGAGAAGAGATATTCAAATTAGTAAAAATGAGAGTAGTCAGGGCAGCAATATGAACAATGCCTCTAATCTAGAGGCATTTAATGAGGGGGGTGTTGGAATACGCAGAGCTAATTTAATTTCGGGATAATGGTTAAAACTGGGGCTTCTAGAATTGATTCAAGTTCATCACGGCGTTTAATCGTTGTGTCGAAGAGCTCAATAATAATCGCTAAACCACTACCCAATGCTAAACCTCCGATTATTCCAGCGATTGCAAATATGAAGGCTGGAAGGTTGGTTGGTGTACTCGGTGTGAAAGGAAGGTCAATAATTTTGACTCGTTTGTTTTGCTCAAACACACCGAGTGAACCTGTTAGTTGAGCCATTTCGTATCGTTCCATCAGTTCATCATAGAGCTTGCGTTTTATTTGCACATCTTTCAGTAGGCGATACATATCTTTGGCGTTTTCACCGAATTTATTGGCCTTGTTCTCAAGCTCGAAAATCATGGTTTTTAGGCTTTTCGTTTCCTCACTGAGTGATTCATAACGAGAGCGTACGAGTTGCAAGCTGTGCAGTTGAGTGACCAACAAAGGCTGAACATCTGAAAGTTTGGTTAATGTATTACTACTTGCAATATCCCATAATTGATCGCTATTAAGGCTCGGCTGTTTGACCTTGAGTAAGCTGGTTCTTTCATTTTCTAAACGTTCTAACTCTCGAACTTTCGCTTGTACTGCGCTGTGCTGACTGGTGTATTTTGCATTAAGAAGCGTTAAATCACTTCTGATTTCGATTATCTGATCCTCTAACTTACCGATAACGGGGTTGGTTTTAGAGAGTTGTTGGTCGATAGAACCTAAACTTTTCTTTACTCCGGCTAATTCTGCTTCTTTTTCGGCTAGGTTTTGTTTGAGTGATGCTAGACGATTCAAGCTTTGGCTTTGGATCTCGGGGGTAGAATGTACATTGGCATTTTTGTAAGTTGCCAATGCTTCTTCTGCCATATCTAGATCGGTTCTTCTCTTTTTAATATGAATCGCAAGAAAGTCGCTAGAATCTTGAATGGAAGATCGTTCTGGAGCCAATAGCTGTTCAATGAAATGTTCGCTAACAGAGCGTAGCAATTCTTTCATACCCTGAGGACTCCCCGAGGTTAGGCTTATCTTTAAGAAATCTTTACCAAGCTGAGTTACCGTAAGGCGCTCAGATAAATGGGCAATGATTCGATCTTTTTCTACATTACTCATTTCTTCATTAGTGAGTTGAAGTTCTTCTGCTACTGAATACAGTACATGACGACTGTGCAGTAGAGTTCGCAGTGCATTGATTCGGTCTTTTAGCATGGTAGAAACGGCAATGTCTTCAAGAAATGGATTCATTTTTGCTGTTTCTTGAATCAGCATACTTGTATGGGCTTCATATTTTAGGGGCGCTAATTTACTGATGCCAAGCCCAATAAATGGAAGAATAAGTATTGGCATTAATATGACGTAACGTTGGCGCCACATACCACCTAAAATAACCAGTAACCTTATTTTCAATTGGTTCATAGTAACTCCAGCATCCAGCCGACGAATTGGCTACGTTTCTCCCAGCTTTCTTCGGTAACGATATCTCTAGGTAGAGGTTGCTTGGTTTGAACGCTACGTAATGCTTCCACCATATCCTGAGCTGTATTCACAATATCAATATGATGCGCATAGGGCTTAAGCGCAGGAAAAGGGGTTGCGATGATTTGTGAGCCTGCGGCCAAATACTCAAGGAGTTTTAAAGGGCTACAAGCTTGAATTTGGTCATTGTCTACGAACGGTAAAAGACTTACGTCCCAGTGTTGTGAGTACTGAGGTAATTCGCTATGCGCTTTAGGGCCAAGGTAATGAACGTTAGATCGAGAAGGTAACTCGAGTGTGTTCAACTCATTTGGGCCGATGAATACGAAATCCCATTCAGGAAGCTGAGCTGAAACCTGGTCGATTAATGGGTAATTGAGCCATTTGGATAAACTACCGTAGAAGCCAGCTATCGGTCTATGGGGGCTTGGTAAATCGGATGCACGAGGTGCTGGCGTTGAAAATAGTTCAACATCAACACCATGCGGAAGCAGTTGTGTTTTACAGCGCGGGAATTTCTTCATTAGCTTATCGCTTACAGCAAAAACCAAGTTGGCTTTGTTGACCAAGCGTTTCTCGTGCTCTCTAACCGTCTTATGGTCGACACCCGCGAGAGCTTCAAAATCGTCACCACAGTAGTAGACGACAGCTGATTCACCAAGTTCTCCGCAAAGGTCTGCAGCCGTTGGTAATGATGTCCATAAAATAGGATTCTTCATATTGAGCTTTGTCATTAAAGGACGCAGCTGGCTCAGTAACATGTTCTTTGCGAGTTGACGTGCAATCGCTGACTTAGGGGCGGGGATTGTACGTAGGTTTGCGATAGTGATATTAAATTCACTCGATAGCTGCATCATATTTTGAGATTGCGTATGGCTTTGCCCAAGTAGCTTGTTGAAAGCTCGGAGTATATCCTTTGTGCAAACCTGTGGTTGTCGCAGGCCAATAGAGTTAATCCACAAAACTTTATGAGTTCGTGATAAGTGACGAACTAAGTGTTGTGTCGAAGAAGGCAGACCACCGAAGTCTTCACCGAATACAATAAGATCACGCATGGCTGCCTCCTTGTTGCTTTTCGGATTCTGTTTCATTGTCAGATGACTGCGGTCCCGGAATTTGTCCAACGACTTTTGCTGGGTTACCTGCCGCTATAGAGAATGGAGGCAGAGACTTAGTCACTACGCTACCTGCAGCAACAACGGTTCCTTCGCCTATTACCACTCCACCTTTTACGGTCACATTAGTCCCTAGCCATACATCTTGTTTGAGAATGATTTCGCCAATCTGAGAAGGGTCGTCCCCTTCACCTTGTGCACGTCGCTTGGCATCTAATGGGTGCCCTGAGTACCCAAATAGGAATCCGCCCCCGGCGATACGTACGTTGTCTTCCAGTATTACTTTAGTACCAACCGCTATTGTGGTTTGCCAATTAATATCGACGTTATTCCCAACGGACAATGTTGGGTTTTGAACCATTGAGCAACCTGAAAATGTGGTGTGACCAGAGATCCGACAATTATCACCAATGTGTGTAATCAGCGGACCACTGACAAAGGGTAATCCACCATAAAGGTAAAGTTGTTTTCCGCAGCTTGCCAACCGACCTTTGAACGCAGGCGTATAAAAGAATACCCGGGTCACAGCACCCAATAAATTGACGACGGTGTTGTGAAGAACATAAAGACTTTTATTGAATAGCTTGGGAGTTGGGAGTTCCAAGCAACGGATTCTCTTTAGTAAAAAGAACACATTTCTTACACGAGAGTTCGAGTGATTCTTTAACCAGTACTTAAAATTATGAATTGTCATTGCAGCCATATTGAGTACTCCTAGCCTGGGGTTGTAGAAGTACACTTCACAGATTGTGCCAAATAAGTATATTGTTAATTTTCAAAGGGTTATATGGTTGTTCTTTTTGTTTCTCAATTTGACAGGCGTTATGAAGGGCGTTTTTCTCATATTAGAGTAGAAACAGCACGACTAAAGTGACTCTCATAATGCGAATAGAGTGCCCATAAGTATGGGGCTTTCGCAAAAGTTAAGCGTTTTGGTGAAGCGAGGTTAATGAGTAAGATTTAGGAATTAAAGTGAGTGATAAACGGAAGGTTCTAAGAGAAATAGCACGTCAAAACTTGAGGGATCACAGCTTGTGATGAGTAATGTGTTTTTATAGTTTCACGGGCATTAGAGCGTATTTTTCTTTGTTGTTCTTCATCCATTTCAAGCCATTGATTAATGCATTCTGGCAATTCGTTTGGTGAGTCAACAATGAAGCCATTTTGTTTGTTGCTGATTAAGGCTGGGAGGTTACCAACCGACAGGGCGATAACCGGAATTCCGCGCCCCATAGCTTCTAGCGCAGCCATTGGCAGCCCTTCAAAACGAGAAGTAATGATCAGTACACTTACATTTTTCCATATTTCAGCCATATTTTGCTGGTGGCCGTGGAGTATGACATTAGCTTGTTGGTGAGACTGCTGTTTTAATTTATCGGAGTCAGGCCCGTCGCCATAAATATCGAATGTAAGTCGAGGGAATGAATCGGCAAGTTTAATAAAGCGATCAGGCCCTTTTTCATTGCTAAGTCGACCAACAAACGCAAAGTGGTTTGATTCGATACTTGGTTGGACGTTGGGTACAGAGATAAAGTTATTCAATAACGTAGAGCGAGAAGGCAGTTTTTTGCGAATCTTATCGCTAACCGCCAAAGAATGGTTTGATGCAAAGCTTGAATAACGATCAATAAAGTCATAAAGCCATACTCGCCCCTTAGGTGTTTCACCTGCATGATAAGTAGATACTTGACGTGTTGAGGGTAGATGACCTCGTATTTTAGCGAGTTTACTTATCAAGCTCGCTTTATAACCGTGAGCGTGAATTAGTCTAGGGCAGTGTTCTTTTGCCGCGAGTAGTAATAGCTGATAGGGAGATAAAGACGTGTTTAGTTTTGGATTTTCTTCGGCGTGTAAATCACTTAAGTAGCTGTAGCACAGTTCGTTTTTTTCTAGTTTATCAATAATGGCGGGAACTGGGTGATATTGAGTTAAGAGCACGACTCGAACACTAAAACACTGCTCACGTAGACCTTCTGCAAGTTCTAATACATGAGTTTCTATACCACCAAAAATTTGGCTGTCGAGTAACAGCCAAATTTCTTTAGAGTTTTCGAGGCTAGGCTTGGCTGCACTCATCTTCTGCTTCCCAGGCTTGCTTCTTACGATAAACCGTTGAAGGGCTGAGCTCTAATAACACTGCAGCATTAAGCACATTTCCATCACAGTGATTAATTGCGTTTTGTATCGCCTCTCTTTCTATTTGCCACATCGGTCTTAACGTGCCATCTGCGCTTGTAAACCCTAGGCCACTTGAAGAGCCACTATTTACAGGCGACTCTGTTTCTTGCGAGCTTTCAACCGGTTGAACTTCTAAAGAAGAAGGTTCGGAGGCTTCCTGTAATTCAGGAGTCGGGTAAGTTGATACTGGCTCTTGTTTCTGGGGCTGGTTTGTACTTGAGCCCCCGGTTGACGCCGTAACTGCGGCTTTGGCTGACGCGCTTCCAACAGAAGGGTTCGATGCTTTCTGTTTATTGATAGGCGGTGGCAACATACTTTTCGTGACACTCGTTTCGTTATTCAATACTACGATATTACGGATAATATTTTGTAGTTGGCGCACATTACCTGGCCAAGGGTAATGTTTGAGTATCGTTTGCGTTTCTTTATCAATAGAGGTGAAGCGTTTTTTATCTTGTTTAGCGTAAGTCTTTAAAAAGTGCGAAGCTAGCGTGACAATGTCACCTCCACGATCGCGAAGTGGTGGCATTTCAATTGGCACGACATGAACACGATAGTAGAGATCTTCTCTGAAACGGCCTTGTTCCACTTCTTCTAACGGGTCGCGGTTCGTCGCACAGATGATTCGTACATCGACTTTGATTTCACGGTTGCCACCAAGGGGGGTAAAGGTGCCTGTTTGTAGAAAACGCAGCAACTTCTTCTGCATTTCAAGTTCCATTTCACAGAGTTCGTCGAGGAATAATGTGCCCCCATGCGCCTGCATTGCCGCACCTTTTCGGTCAGTAGTTGCGCCGGTAAATGCGCCTTTTACGTGACCAAAAATCTCACTTTCCATTAAGTCCCGTGGGATCGCCCCGCAGTTTATGGCAACAAAAGGCTTATCTCGACGTTGGCTTTCTTGGTGGATAGCTTCAGCACAGACTTCTTTACCAGTACCACTTTCACCATTGATAAATACACTTGCAGTCGTAGGGGCTACAGAATCGATAATTTTGTAAACTGCCTGCATTGGTAGGCAAGAACCAATGAAATTATGGAAGTGTTTACGGTCGAATTTGGATTGAATATTGTCGACTAAATGTTCTAACTTAGCTCGCTTTAAGTGAAGGCGAACTGATGTTTTTAGCCTGTCGGCTTGAATTGGTTTCTCTAAAAAATCTTCGGCGCCTCGTTGAATAAGATCAACGGCAATATCAACTGAACCATGAGCGGTCGCAATAACGACGGCTGTAGGGAATTCATTTTCCGTGATCCAATCAAGAACGGCTTCACCAGACATATCGGGTAATTTGAGATCCAATATAACCAGTTGAGGAGCATGTCTTTCGATGAAAGTTTGAGCCTCTTTTCCTGTTTCAACATGGAAAATATCGTAGGGCTCATCTTTCACATACTGCTTATATAGAATCGCGAGCGAAGTTGAGTCTTCAACAAGTAATACTTTTGGTCGCATGTACAATTCCTTTTGAAATCATGAGATGAACAACAAATAGCATAAGGGGTCTAGTGCATCAACGCCCAATAGTGCTTAGTGGTGGCTATCGCATGTTTTTATTTGTATCTTTTGGAGTAAACCTTCAATAAGTAATAAGAGTTATAAGGTTCTGAATTACCGTCATTTTTTATAAATGACGGTTTCCTAATTACACTTTAGACTCAAACCCAATATCTTTCCTTGCCAAGATGGCTTTAATGGAAGAATCAGCAAGAGAATGTAGCTCTTCAACATCGACAAAGGCTTGCTCTGAATTACCTTGTTGGCACAGCTTTTCTACTTTTCTCGCAAGTGCTGATAGAGAGCGATTACCTAAAGCCAATGCTGAGCTTCCAAGAGTATGAGCTTCGAATTCGAGAGTTTCAGCGTTGTGAGTAGCAATGGCATTCGATATGTTGCTTAAGCGTTTTTCTGTCTCTTCTACGTAATGACCGATCAGGATTGGAATAACTTCCGCGCTCGTGTCTTCAATCATTTGTTGCAAGATTTGCTCATCAACCAGATGCGCCAAACTCGCTAATTCTGTAGCTTGATTGGCCACACCTGAATTTTCTTGAGTCGTCTCAGAACCTGTGTTGTTCTCTGAAGTTGAAGAGGGTTGTTGAGATTCTTGAATCTGATTCATTGCTGACTCATCCTTGTCATTTGCGTTGATGTGTTTGTTTAGCATAGACACAAGTTGCGATAACCTCATTGGCTTAGATAGGTAATCTGTCATACCTGCATCAATGAACTTTTCTTTATCACCGGTCAATGCGTGTGCCGTGAGGGCAACAATCGGAACAGAAGCTTTATCGTTGTCGTTAAATTGTCGTATTTCCTGACATGCTTCTATACCATCTTTTTTCGGCATTGATATATCCATGAATATTAAGTTGTAGTCATTATCTTGGTGCATATCAACTGCTTGCTGACCATTTTGTGCGATATCTATCTCCATTCCGATGTTTTTGAACATATTGATGACAACAAGCTGGTTTGCTTTGTTGTCTTCAGCAACTAAAACTCGACTACTTTTTATGAAATCACTGATCGGAGAAGGCTTAGTGAGCATTTTTGGATTCACTTCTTCGATGGTTTCATTGGTGATGTCGAGTACGACATTAAAAGAGAAAGTGCTTCCACGACCTTGCTCGCTCGATACCGATATTTGACCGTCCATTAACGCTGCAAGTCGTTTACAGATCGCCAAGCCTAAACCTGAACCATCTCTGCTACGTGAGTAACCTTGATCGACCATAGTGAACTCATCAAATAGATAGCTCATTGCCGTTGGTTCAATTCCAATCCCTGTATCTACGACTTTGCATCTTAGCTCCACTTTTTGATCCGGTAGCGTTACTGATGAAACAATGACTTCTATCGTGCCTTCTGAGGTGAACTTGATAGCGTTACCTACCAAATTTAATAGGATTTGTTTAAAGCGATGTACATCACCGATAACGGCTGTCGGTAGGGTGTTGTGGTATGTTGCAACTAGGTTCAGGTTTTTATGCGCGACACTAGCAGCGAAGCTTTCAATCGTGCCGTTGATGCAATCTGAAATAGAGAATCTTTTTCGTTCAAGGATTAAAGTATTCGCTTCCATTCTCGAAAAATCTAGGATGTCGTTAATGATGGAGAGAAGTAACTCACCTGAATCTGTCGCGGTGTTGATTAGGTGGTTTTGTTCCTTACTCAATCTTGTTTCTTGTAATAGAGACAAAATACCCAATATGCCGTTCATTGGGGTACGAATTTCATGTGACATTGAGGCTAGGAAACGGCTTTTCGATTCATTGGCTTGTTCGGCTTCTTGGCGTGCGAATTTAATTTCTTTATAGTTTGTTTGAAGCGATTGAGACATGCTGTTGAAGGCGTTGGCAACTTCACTTAACTCGTCTTTGTTACTAACGTCTAACTGGTAACCAGGACCTTTTTGTCTAACTTCCTGCGCTGCATCGGTAAGTTTTTTCAAATTTCGGGTTAGGTAGGTACCTAAAATAAAAGAAAATATCGCAACAATGACGACCTCGACTAGAGCAATCGACATAATGG
>NZ_JAKJSW010000136.1:0-12096 GCF_050337375.1 Vibrio makurazakiensis
ATAGCCCATAGCCCATAGCCCATAGCCCATAGCCCATAGCCCATAGCCCATAAGCATATAGTTAGGCCTGGGCATTGTCTGAGTAATAGTGTGAAAAATCCAGTCATTCGTGTCGAACTTGAGTGCTATTAGTCTTCAGGGCGCCAGCTAAGTGCGCTTGCAATCGATCCGATAACTAACGTGTCTTTTTGAGCGTCAGTGAGGTTAGGTAGCATCTGCAGTGTTAGCATGCCATTGGTTTGCGTTGCTGCAACCTGTTCTGCTCCTTGTGTGAAGCTATAACCTAATGGGTTCTCAACAGCCATTAGTAGATCTTTACTACTATGAACCGTTTCAACATTGTAGTGAGTTGAACCTAAGCGAATGAACCCTGTTTCTTTCTTTTCTAAGCTGATTTTAATCATTTCAGATTTTGCTTCTAAAACAAACTCTCCAACTTCATTGCCTGCTTGGCTGATATTACAACGGTAAGGAGCGTTTCCACCGAATTGAACACCCATATAATTCACGCTAGTACCGCCACCAGAACAAACGAGTTGCCATTGTTCATTATTGTCGTTACGTGTGATTTCTGCAGCTAACTCACCATCTTTAAATGATACGGTATCAAACCAGGTTGAGCTTGATGAGTTACGACTGTATTTGCCTTTATATAGACCAGCTAAGTCAAAGTTGCCTTCTTGACCTAAACCCCAAAAGTCACCATCAGTTTTGATCATGAGTTCTGGCTGGGCGCTGATTTCGGCAGATTTATCCATAATGGCAACACTGCCACAGGCTGTTAACGTGAGAGTTGGAAGAAGGATAGACAGTAGTTTTTTCATGGTGGTATCTACTCGATAAAATAAGAGTGAATGGCAATTTGTCGAGAGAATAATGGAAAGCATTCAGGGAATATATATGTTGAAACTATCAATATGGTGAATACTGGAAATGTAAGAGGGTCTTGTACGTAAATCTTATATAAAACATATATTTACTGTGGTTACTTACATAAACCTCGTTTGTAAGGCTGTGTAAGGGGCTCTCTTTCGTATCCCTGAACTTTTTAGCAACTGGAGTTCGTTAAGTGGGGCGTGCTCGAGTGGCTATTAGGAGCGACTCGAGTCTTATAATTAATGATATTGAGAGCAGCTAGGCGACAATAAATACAGTTGAGGAGGATACCTAGTGAGCCGATATATGCTCTTGTAAGTATCTGCTTTCAATAAGGTCTGCAGCCAGTGGCTTACTGAACAAGAAGCCTTGTAAGTAACGATAACCACATTGTGCCAGATAATCACGTTGCTCATCGTTCTCGACTCCTTCAGCAACAAGTTTAAGCCGTAGAGTATTGCATATCGCGATGGTCGCTTTAATGATCGCTTCACCACCTGCATGGTTTCTCTGTACAAAGTTTTTGTCGAGTTTGACGGTACTGATAGGTAAATCATGCAGCATAGATAAAGAAGAGTAACCTGTTCCAAAGTCATCTAAATACAGTTCTACCCCAATGGCAGAGATAGCAGACAGTGTTTCTTTGACTTTACTATGTTTAAAGATCATCGCTGATTCGGTGATCTCCAGAGCGACACAGTTCGGTGGGATCTGGTAGTACGTCAGCATTGCAGATAGCTGCATTGGAAAGGTGGTGTTTAGCTGAGTCCCTGAAATATTCACATTGATTTTTAACGTAGGGTCGTAGTGTTTATGCCAATGCGCGAGTTGTTGTAATGCAGAGTTTAAAACCCAACTGCCCAGTGCCACTATTTGCCCAGTTTCTTCAGAGAGCTTGACCACTTCGTCCGGTCGTACGACTCCTAGAACTTCATCGTTCCAGCGAAGTAACGCTTCTAACCGACGCACTTTTTTACTTTCAAGATCGATGATGGGTTGGTAGTGCAGAGAGAGTCCACCATGCTCGATAACATGAGCAAGCCTATGGCGTATTTCGACTTTTCTAAGTAAGGTTTGAGCGAGATCGGGTGTGAAGGCCTGGGTACAATTACGTCCGTTTGATTTGGCCTGATGCATGGCCGTTCCAGCTTGCTTCAACAGGGTTTCTTTATCTGTTGAGCTGTCTGGGTAGTGCGCGGTTCCAATACTGCACCCCACAGAGATCGCGCCTATCCCTTGAATATGAAAACTCTTATTCATGAGTTCGATAATGCTGGTACTCAATAGGGGGATGTCGGGGTTTCGGCAAGTGTGAGCAATCACAACAAACTCGTCGCCACCAAACCGACCAACCATACATTTCGTATCAACTAAGCTGGTTAAGCGTTCTCCTACCTGTTGAAGTAATTGATCGCCAACAGAGTGCCCGTATGTGTCATTAATGAGTTTGAACCCATCTAAATCAATGAACATCAGCTCAAAAGCGGAGCGATGCTCAACGCTTTTTTCTAATAAGTTAGTGATGCCACGTCGGTTATACAAACCCGTTAAGCAGTCATGTTCCGAATTGTACTTTGCTTTGAGCAGTTTCTCTTTTTGCTTTGTGATACTGGTCAGTTTGAGTAACAGTTCATTTTTGTCAAAACGCCAATTTCCTTGCACATCAAAGTAATGCGTTTCCCCTGATATGTTACAAGCTACTTCTTCTAGAATTTCATGGCCTTTTTCAGCGTAAAGTAGCCATTGAGCTGCCGTTTCATCGCAGCTGAGAAAGTCAGCAAGGGTTTTGAAAGCTTCGCCAAAATTTAGTTGAAATGCTGTATTCGTGCTAACGATTGAACCTTTTCTATCAAAGAGTAATGATAAGTTGGCACCCTCTGCACAGGCTAGGTCATAGCGAAGTTTACTCTCTTCGGAAAGCACTTGTACTAACATTCCCGTCCGTCCATTTGGCAAAGGGATCCCCGAAAATAGGCAAAGTGCTTTTTTTGAAATCCGTTTAGGCGTGAAATGCCACCAGGTTCGAATAGTCTCGCGGTTGTTGAACCTACGCTTATAGTCTTCAAGTGTTGCTTCAATCGCTTTCGTCATTTCTTTACTCAAATCGCGATTTTGCAGTTCAACTAATGACTCCGCTTCCCATAAGTTGAGAGAGCTTAGGTTTGCCCAGCAAATGGATTTACTGTCTATGTCGTAAATCCAAACTGGATTCTTTAGGTGATTGAATATCTCGTAAGTGTTCATGATGTTCGACTCAAGCTGGTGGCTGAATTGGTGGTTCGCTCAGTTATAGGCTGAGAGAGTGGATTATCTGAATTACCTTGCCTTCGGCTGTGGTTTCCACGCGGTAGCCTTTTTTGTCATCAAAAAACTCGCCATTAATGTATATCCAACCGTTGCTGGCTTTGACCAACTTCTTTTCAAATCGGTCATCAAACATTGATGAGCTAGGGTAAACACTTTCAATCGCTTCAAAAAGGAGTTGAGCTTGTTCCTGATTCGTAACAACAAAGTTGTCTTTCAAACAAAATGAGAGTTCTGGAAGCGGTTCGGTTGTGGTTGGACTTGTCATTAGAGCGAGAGTGTCACCTTGTTGGTAATACAAGAAACTTTCAGAACTCGATTCACCACCATCAGAAGACATTAAATAGGGTGTAGCGGAATAAAACTGGCAGTCAAATACGAAACTTTGAATAATGCTTTTGTTGTTTACGACTTCAATGTTAATTCGTTCACTAACGAGCTTCTTTATTTTCTGTTCATGATTAAGCTGATTATTTTCAGCACTTACTAAATTAGAAACTGATAATAAAATGAAAGAAACCAAGAGTGGCTGTAATTTTTTGAGCATTTCCCTTCTCCAAATCGACAATTATCAACACTGTCTCAATATTGATAATTGGTGTGTAAAGTACATATAAGATTTTGAAGTTATGGTAAGTGACAATTTGGTGATTACAAAATATGAGCTATCCGTTTCCTAGTCATTTTTGTTGTGACACATGATAGCAATCGTTTTTTTTTGGGCTTGGTGATTATTTTGTAGATTATTACTCTGTAAATACTGATTTTTCCGATAGGTAATACGACTTATTTTTAACAAATTGTCATATGTTGTAATAATTGTGAAAGTAAATATGGGGAACGTAAGCCTATGTAAGAATATAAATGGTTTGTAAGTTGGTAAATAATACAGGCTGAGGGAATGTGTATTAAGGTGTTAATTTTACAAGTGATTAACTTATTTAGTTAGAAGATTATTTATGTACGGTAAACTATACAAAACTTAAAAATATATTTTACGTACGGTATAAGACCTTGTGAATATTTGATGTTGAAGCTATAAGTTTCATCTATATACTACGCGAAAATTTACAAAACGTACCGACCAATGAATAAAGCAAAAATCCTTATTGTCGAAGATGATGCAGAAATTGCACGTTTAACTACGATGTACCTTGAGGCTGAAGGGTATGATTCACAGGTCGTCAACGACGGTAGCTTAGCGCTAGATGCTATTCGTACTTTTAACCCTGATCTTGTGCTGTTGGATTTAATGCTTCCAGGCTTATGCGGAAGCCAAATTTGTAAGCAAGCTCGTGACTTCTACAACGGTATGATCCTAGTTCAAACGGCGACGGATGATGAAATGAGCGAAGTTAGCTTATTTAAGTTCGGCGCCGATGACTATGTAACTAAGCCAATTCGTGGTCATGTGCTTTTAGCCAGAATCGAAGCTTTATTACGCCGTTCAAAACCTACCGCAGCGGCATCAAAACCCTTATCAAATACTAACTCTTGTTGCGGCATAGAAATCGACCCTGCTGCTCAGGTAGCTACTTTCAATGGGCAATGTTTGAATTTAACTTCTGCTGAGTTCGAAATACTGAACTTGTTGTTTAGCAATAAGAGCTACGTGGTTACAAGAGAAGAGTGTTGCCAGTTATTCAGAGGTATTGATTACTCTTTTAACGACCGATCTATTGATATGAGGGTGTCAGGGTTAAGAAAGAAATTGCGTGAACACGCTAGCGACAAGCAGTTTATTCGTACTATTCGAAACAAGGGGTACATGCTTGTTGCTTAGGTTTTTCAAAAGCCGTTTTTTTAGGCCTTCGATGTTTGTTCGATTATATATCGGCAGTATTGTCGGTTTGGTTTCGACGATATGGTTGTTCATCACACTGGGTGATGGCTATATGCGGAGAACCGAAATTGAAACATTCCTCAATGATGGAAACTATTTCGTTGAGCAATACATCCAGCAACATAACGATCCCCAATCGCTATACAAATCACTCGATCTTAATCACAGGCAACAGTTCTATATTTTTGAATTGGAATTGATCAACCGCTGGGACGGGCTACCACCTTGCGAGACTTGTGAACTGGCCTACAAGCTCAACGGCATTCCCGTTTATCTAAATGGGGACGACTTATATACCGCCGTATTCCCGTTACCTAATTCTAGTCATAGCTTCGTATTTAATGAGAGTCGGGATTTTTTCAGCCCTGAAATCGAGTGGTATGAAGATTCAGAGCGACATTTCTTAATCGCATTACTGTTGGCGGTATTTTTAGCTATTGGCTGTTGCATTTATTTGCCGGTATATCGATTACAGTGCCATATTCAAAACTTGGTGAACACGCAGAAACGCTTTGGGCTTGGTAAGCTAACCACTCGCGCCAATACCAACCTACCTAAGCCTATCTCAGAGCTTTCAAATAGCTTTAATGAGATGGCTGAAGAGATTGAAAGCAAGGTCAAACAAAGTCATATTTTCTCTCAAGCTATCCCCCACGAAGTTCGTACACCGTTAAGTCGTATTCAACTAGCGACTGATTTACTCCGACGTCAGGCTCCAAAGAGCCAGCAAGCATTGTTTCGAGATATCGATACGTATATCGACGATATCAATGATCTAACGTCGCAAATCATGATGCTGTCTAAGCTGAATGTTATGGATAACAGCTTCTTTGAATTAGTGAAGATTAATGTCGATTTAGCTGAATATTGCCAAGAAAGGATCCGTTACGCCAAGTTCAATAACTTTATCTTTACGAGTTATATTGAAGTTGGGTCGAGAAGCAAATTTGATTGCACAATGGCGCGTTTGATCATTGATAACATCATGAAAAATGCCAACAGTTATACAACGGACACCGTTTGGATTTCGTTGGATCAAAACACAGAGAGTTGGTTGTTGATCATTGAGGATAATGGCGTGGGTATCCCGAGTGAAAAACGGGAAGAAGTATTAATGCCTTTTTCAAGACTAGATGAAAGCCGCAGTGTACAGAAACAGAGTGGTTTTGGGCTCGGTTTAGCCATCGCTAAGTCGGCCGCTAAAAAGCTAGATTGGGGGATTAATATCTCAGACAGCAAGCATGGTGGTGCGCGCTTTACAGTGGTCATTCCCAAGCATAGTAATAAGTAAAATCGCGCCCCTGTAAAGTATCGGCGTGTACCCTAACTCTAAGGGGGGAATGACTATTCAGATGCTTTTATTTTGCTGCGGTTTCACGTTGTAGCCCATAAATACAATGATCGACAATCTGACCGTGCAAGTTCTCGGCACGGGTAATCGTCCCCTCATGTTTAAACCCTAATCGCTCACATAAAGCTCGGCTAGGTTTGTTTTCTACGGCAACGAATGCTTCGACTTTTTGCATGTCGAGTTCGTTGAAAGCAATATCAATCAGTTTGGTAACCACTTGAGTCATTATCCCTTTACCTTGTTCATTTTGGGATAACCAATAACCGATAGTGACTTTCTGTAAGTCATGGTTAATGATATTGAAACTGCAGGTGCCGACTAGCCTGTCCTTGTACCATATCGCACAAGTCATGCTTTTTCCTTCAGCATATTCGTTCAAACAACGTTGCACAAAAATCCTAAAATCTTGTTCACTTTGGCAGTGAGGCGGCCACGCTAACCATTGGGCTAGATAGTCAGTTTGTGCTTGTACTAGTTCTGCATAGTGTGAGGCGAAGCTCTCCTCGACAAGTGCCAATGACAACTCGCTATTGATGACATTTTTAAACACAAACTTATCCTTTTAAATGTGATTTGACCGAAGTGGGCGAGCATTATTTGTATTACAACTTGCTACCCAATTGCAATACGCCATGCCTACTGTCTATTTTGTAGCACATTTTCATCGTGGTTCGTTATCGTGGTCACGAAACGCATTAGTCCTTATATTTTATGTGTCTATAAGTACCTCTTTTGAATTAGAATTGATGGTTATATCTATAAAAATAAGAAATGACTAGGTTATTCAATGAAATCTTATTGCGGAGACGTGACCGTTGATTTGAGACGCGCATTATTGGGTATTGCGAAAGCTCTAAATAATATCGGTATTGAGTCTCAAAACCATGGGCAGAGGGTCGGGTATATTGCCTATCGTTGTGCGTTAAGTGTTGGTTGGGAAGAAGAGCAAGCTCAGCTCGCATTCTATTTAGGTTTAATTCACGATTGTGGGGTGACTGATAACGATGAATTGGTTGAACTGTTTTCAGTTCTCGCTCCAAAAGGTACAAAAAAACATTGCCTAAAAGGTTATTCGATTCTTAAAGAATGTTCGGTGTTGTCGATTTTTGCGTTGCCTGTTTTACATCACCATACACCTTGGCATGAGCTAAAAGATTTACCAATTAGTGCCTTTGAGAAAGAGTTAGCAGCGATTGTGATGCTCGCAGACAGAGTTGACTATTTGTACTGTGATACGGCTTCCGATCGTTTTGGTAATTTAACTCATCAGTGTAAGGAATACATAGCTCATTGCTTAACTGCGTGTGCGGATGACATGTTTGAAAGCAACCTTGTTCAACATATGTGTGAACTGGTTGTGAATGATGACTTTTGGTTCTCAATGGACATTAGTTATATCGAACATATGAGTAGTAAATTTGAGCCAATTCCATTCTTTTCTCAGCATATGTCTTTGAATGAAACCATTGCATTTGGTGAATTTATTGCAAAAGTGGTGGATGCGAAAAGTGCGTTTACTTTCCAGCACTCGCTGAAAGTTGGTCAATTGTCTGAGTATTTAGCAAAGCAGCTTGGTTACTCTAGTTCAACGCAGAAAAAGCTCTATTTAGCAGGGCTGGTGCATGATGTAGGTAAACTCCAAACGCCAATGGATGTATTGCATAAGCCGTCTGGGCTGACCGATGAGGAATATTGCTGTATTAAAAAGCATGCAACCGACACTCGTTTTGCGTTGCAAGAGCTGTTCTCGTCAGATCAGATTTGTGACTGGGCCTCGAATCATCACGAAAGATTAGATGGTTCAGGTTATCCGTTTGGTAAAACTGCGGAGTATTTAGACCAGCCGAGCCGCATAGTGGCAGTCGTAGATGTGTTTCAAGCGTTATCCCAGTCTCGCCCATATCGAGAAGGGATGTCATTGCCTCAGACTCTAGCGATTATTGAAGCTCAAGTGGAATTGAATCAGTTAGATAGGGAGGTATTTGATTGTTTGAAAAAAAACGCCGAGTACTGTTTTGAACTATCTACTGAATGTCATTTATCAACGGGTAGTTTAGCTTCAGTCAACAGTTAGGCCTTTTGAGTCTACAATTTTGCTGTGGGATGAGTGCAGAACGTGTGATGGCCAGATTTACGGTCATCACACAACATATTGTTTTTAAAGCTTGGTTGGAGGTTATTGGTTTACAAACTCTTTGAATCGAGCTTTTGTTTTCTCATCCGCTTTCTCGTACCAAAAGTGCAGCATTTCTTCAGCATTATTCTGAGCATCTTTCATTTTTATTGCTGGTAGTGTCACTGCATGTACCTGTTTACCTTCAAGTGCTGCAATACCGCCGGCGCGGTTGTAATCGACCGATTCTCTTTCAAAGTCTCGTCCTATCTGCATGCCCCCTTTGATTAAAGGTTCTTGCGCGAGTGCGATTTTCTCTCCGCTGTCGTCAGTCAATACCCATTCAACCGAGTGAACCTTTTTTTCTGCGTCACGTTTATCACGGAAGTTAGGTAGGGTGAAATCTAACGTAGAGTCAGTGCTGTTAAATTTAGCGATAATCGGGTGACTAGCCACTGAAGTTCTTTCAGTGCTTGTATCAAAATTAGCGGTGTAACGAAATACGATCTGATTTTGGCCGTCAGGGAGCTCTAAAGTTTTATTGGCCGAAAAAAATCCCCCACTAACCGGTTTCGCTTTTACTTCATTAGCAGCAAGGATTTCAATTTCACTAGGTACGTTTAGTGTCACATTCGCATAAGAAATGGCAGAGGCACTCATAGCAATAATGAATGTTAATGGCTTGATTGTATTCACAGTTTTAATCCTGGAAGCGTGTCGATAGTTGTATTTAAGACTGCCTGTTTTTATTGATAGTGGCAATCAAATCAACATGCCAAGCGAGAGAATTAATCAAAAATTAACATAAGGAAATGAAAGAAGTGCTGATGGCCGAGCGTGCTACCTATTTTTGTATTAGTTGTTCGATTCTTATTCTGTCGGTGAAAAATGCGCCACCTTTCACAGTCATACACCATGAGAATCATTTATAGTGATGTAATAAGCTACACTTTTATAAATCACAGTAACATCAGAAAAGGAGGATAACGCTATGAGCCAGTTACATCAGCTCGACACTACGCYAGTGATGTCGCCTTGGTATAATCTTGACTATTGCTTGTCGCTACTCAGCAAAGCCACATCTGTTTAATTTCCTAGTGCATTTCTCGCACTGATCTAGCTCGGCTTACATTAGGTAAGTTTTGGGCAAACAATCTATTTAGTCCCATGTATGGGGAATCAATCCATAAGCTGATGCACTTTGCATTTTTTAAGCTGACGGGTTCGATCTATTTGAAGGAAATTAAACATGAAACGTATCCCAGAACCATTTCGCATTAAAATGGTAGAACCAATTAAAATGACCACGTTTGCAGACCGTGAAGTTGCTTTAAGTGAAGCCGGGTTAAACCCATTTTTATTGCGTAGTGACGACGTTTATATCGATTTGCTGACCGACTCCGGCACTGGTGCCATGAGTGATAACCAGTGGGCGGGCATGATGATGGGAGATGAGTCTTATGCTGGTAGCCGTAATTACTACAACTTATGCGATGCTGTACAACACTTCTTTGGTTATAACTTAACGGTTCCTGCTCACCAGGGGCGTGGTGCTGAACAAATTTTGTTCCCATGCCTTATTGAGAGAATGAGGAATGTGCGTGGTGGTGATACACCAGTATTTATCTCTAATTACCACTTCGATACAACGGCTGGTCATATTGAACTCAACGGCGGTAAAGCACTAAACGTAGTGACGCCTGAAGCCTTCGACACGACAACGCCATATGATTGGAAAGGTAATTTTGATTTAGACAAGTTAGAAGCAACGATTGAGGAACATGGCTCAAAAAACATTGCGGCGATCATTACGACTGTAACCTGCAATAGTTCTGGTGGGCAGCCAGTATCAATGGCCAACATGCGCGCTGTTTATCAAATTGCCGTGAAGCACGACATTCCAGTTGTGATTGATTCCGCTCGATACTGTGAAAATGCTTACTTTATTAAGCAGCGTGAGGCGGAATACAAAAACAGTTCTATTTTAGAGATCATCCGTGAAATGTACCAGTATGGAGACATGCTAACCATGTCTGCTAAAAAGGACCCTATGGTTAATATTGGTGGTTTATGTTGTATCCGTGATCATCAAGAGTTGTTCCAAGCTGTACGCACACGCTGCGTTCCTATGGAGGGCTTTGTGACTTATGGTGGAATGGCGGGTCGTGATATGGAGGCATTGGCTCGTGGGCTTTATGAAGGGGCTGACGAAGACTTCCTGCATTATCGTATTAGCCAAGTGGAGTACCTAGGTGAAAGGTTACGTGAAGCTGGGATCCCTATCCAATACCCAACAGGCGGTCACGCCGTCTTTGTTGATGCAGCTAAAATATTGCCACACATTCCTACTGAGCAATTTCCAGCACAAGTCTTGTGTAACGCATTGTATTTAGAGGCGGGTATTCGCGCTGTAGAGATAGGTTCGTTGCTACTGGGTCGTGATCCTGCAACAGGGAAGCAAAAGGATTCGGAATTAGAACTCATGCGCTTAACTATCCCGCGCCGGGTTTATACCAACGATCACATGGACTATATCGCGGATGCGATTATCGAGCTTAAAAACCGTGCCCATGAACTTGTCGGGTTAGAGTTTGAGTATGAGCCAGAGGTGCTTCGTCACTTTACCGCGCGATTCCGTTCTCTTTAAGAACCGATTAATACATAAGTAACGAAAGCCTCTCTGACTAGCAAAGATATCGTCTAGTCGAGAGGCTTATTACTTTCTGCTGTGGTATGCCATGGTGATGTTGCGATCACCGTTCTTTGGTAACCCGAGTTATTTGATACCGTACTTGGCTAGAATGCTYTCTAATTTTCCGTTGGATTTTATTTCTGCTAACCCTTTATTGAAGGCTTCGATGATTTCTGCATTTTTTGGATTCGATAAGCCTGATGTAACGTGGATTGGATTAACGGACAGGGCGTTATTCGTAAACGCGAAATCGGATAGGTTCATTCCTGCACCAGAAATCGTCGCCTTCGCTACTAATTCATCCTCCAGCGTTAGGTCGATTCGTTTCGCTTTTAACTTCTTCACATTTGAAATCAAATCATTTGCTTCCGGCTTCTTAAAGTTTGACGCACCTAAGAAGTCAGAACCATAGCCATAGTTTCGGATAATACCGACAGATTTACCGTTTAAGCTGTTGAAATCACTGTACTCGAAATTGTCTCCGGCACGTTTAATGAACTTAAGAGAGTTCTCTAAATAAGGGTCGCTGTAGTTCAAGAAAGAGGTTCTTTCATCGGTAAACCAAGTTGCGACTAAGATATCGACTTTGCCACTTTTTACCTCATTAAGCGCTCGTGTCCACGGCATAATTTTGAACTGAACTTGATGCCCTTGAGACGCCAATGCCTCAGTAACAATTTCGACCGAAATACCTACATCTCCTTTTCCTTTATTCACAAACGGTGGCCATGGATCTTGCGCAGCAGTAATCGTCATACTGAATGCTGAGAATGAGAAAATCAGAGTTGTAAGTAGTAATAAATAGCGTTTCATAATTCTTCCTTGATCATCATGATTTAGTAGAGCGAGTGCCGTCACGCCTCGTTTTATTTATGTGCGGAACTTATTTATGTACGGAACTTAGTCATGTGCTGAGC
>NZ_JAKJSW010000137.1:0-11981 GCF_050337375.1 Vibrio makurazakiensis
GTAATAAGCCTACATCGAATGGTGACCATAAAGCGGTGGTAAAATGGCAAACTGAATGGCAAGCCTGCGATGAAATTCAAATGGCTGGTGGCTGCCGAGCTGAACATGCTTCTCTACATGAGATTTGTGATGCTGACAGTGTGCTGTTCAAACGTGGCTGGGATCTACGTGGGCGTATTGAATTCTTGTCTAAAATACCGACTTACTATTATCAATATCGTGTCGGTGGTAAAAGCTTAGCTGATGAACAAGCTCGTAAGTGCCCTAAATGTGGCGGTGAGTGGTTATTGGATGAGCCTTTGCATGATATTTTCCATTTCAAATGCGATGACTGTCGAATCGTGTCAAATATGTCTTGGGATCATATCAAATAGTTTATGTTCTGCGCGGGTAAGCAAAGTTGTTTACGCGCTTAATATAGACAATAAAAAAGCCGATATCGTTTGATATCGGCTTTTTTGATGCTTTAGAAAGAGGTGTGATTCAGTTGGTTATAAACCAAAGAATTACCAACCTTTAACTACGCCACCTTGGAAGATTTCTGAAGCAGCGTTGTACACTTCTTCTGTTTGGTATGCTTTAACGAAGTTCTGTACGTTTTCAGCATCTTTGTTGTCTTCACGTGCAACGATAAGGTTTACGTATGGAGACTCTTTGTCTTCAACGAAGATACCGTCTTTTTRTGGTGTTAGGTTAATTGAGCTCGCGTAAGTTGTGTTGATGATAGACAGTGCTACGTCATCAAGAGAACGCGGAAGTTGTGCAGCATCTAGCTCAACGATAGTGATGTTCTTTGGGTTACCAACAATATCACGAACGGTTGCTAGAAGGTTTGCACCTTGACGAAGCTCAATAAGACCTTGTTGCTCAAGAAGAAGCAGTGAACGACCTAGGTTAGTTGGATCGTTTGGTACTGCAATACGAGCGCCATCTTGAATTTCATCAACAGATTTTACTTGCTTAGAGTAACCTGCGATTGGGTATACAAATGTGTTACCTGCAATAGCTAGCTTGTAGCCACGGTCAGCAACTTGCTGATCTAGGTAAGGTACGTGTTGGAATGCGTTGATGTCGATAGAGCCATCATCTAATGCTGCATTTGGTGTCACGTAGTCTGTGAACGTCACTAGTTCTACATCTAGGCCAAATTTCTCTTTCGCAACTTTAGCTGCAACTTCAGCAACTTGTGCTTCCGCACCAGCCATAACACCTACTTTTACTTTAGATGTGTCGACTTCTTTTTCGCCACAACCTGAAAGTACAAGAGCAGACGCTGCTGCTGCGATAGTAAGTAAACCTTTAAGGCTAAATTTCATAATAATCTCCTTTTTATAAATCTATTTATTTGGTTTCGATATAGACCAGCTTCTAAATAGCCAGTTCTTATCTGTGGTCTACGCGGCGAACAATGTGGTCACCGATAGACTGAATGATTTGTACTAGAACAATAAGCATGACGACAGTCACGGCCATAATTGTCACATCATAGCGGTGGAAGCCGTAACGAATAGCGACGTCACCTAGGCCACCGCCACCAACCGTCCCTGCCATTGCTGAGTAGCTTACCAATGTCACAAGAGTGATGGTTACTGAGTTAACAATGGTTGGTAATGCTTCAGGAAGCAGGACTTTGCTAATGATTTGAGTTGGCGTTGCACCCATAGACTGAGCTGCTTCAACTAGACCCGTTGGGACTTCTAGCAGCGCGCTTTCAATTAAACGAGCAACAAATGGAATTGCGCCAATCGTTAATGGAACAATTGCTGCTGTAGTACCAATGAAAGTACCGATAAGCATTTTAGTTAGTGGGATGATCGCTACCATTAATACTAAGAATGGAACCGAGCGACCTACATTGACGATTGCGCCAAGAATGCTGTTTAGCTTAGGGTTTTCTAACAAGCCACCTTTTTTAGAGGTGTGTAGAATGACACCTAGAGGAATGCCGACTGCGAAACCAACAATACCAGCAACGGCAACCATGTAGAGTGTTTCCCACGTTGCACCAATAAGCAGGTTACCATTGAGGCTAAGCCACTCTGTAACTTCGTTGAAACTAAAGGACATAACCAAGTACCTCTACTTTTACATTGTGTTCACGCAGGAATTCGATTGCTGCGTTGTCGTCTTGTTCGTTACCAAATAGCTCAGCGACCATCATACCGAATTTCACACCGCCAGCGTAATCAAGATCTGAACTTAAAATGCTCACATCAATGTTAAATTTACGAGCAATTTGTGTCATCAGTGGAGCATCAACGGTAGCGCCAGTAAACTCTAAGCGAACCAGTGGGTAGCTGCCTTCAACACGCGTTTCTTGCAAGCGAACTTGGTAATCTTCTGGGATTGATAGATCCAAAGTCGAGCGAATAAACTGATGAGCTAATTCGGTTTTCGGATGAGCAAAAATCTCGCCAACCGTTCCTTTCTCTACAAGCTCACCACCACCTATGATGGCTACTTCATGACAGATGCTCTTTACCACGTCCATTTCGTGAGTGATCAATAGCATTGTGATGTTTAGTTTGCGGTTGATTTCACGCAGTAACTCAAGAATTGATTGAGTTGTTGCTGGGTCGAGTGCACTTGTTGCTTCATCACAAAGAAGAACTTTAGGATCTGAAGCTAGTGCACGAGCAATAGCAACACGCTGTTTTTGGCCGCCACTTAAGTTTGCAGGGTAAGTGTCACGCTTGTCTGAAAGGCCAACCAGTTTTAAAAGTTCAGTAACCTTTGTTTCGATTTCTGCTTTATCTGTACCAGCAAGTTCAAGAGGAAGAGCGACATTGTGAAAAACGGTACGTGAAGACAAGAGGTTAAAGTGTTGGAAAATCATACCGATGTTACGGCGTGCTTCGCTAAGTTCTGATTTTGACAACTTAGTAAGGTCTACACCATCAACAATCACTTCACCATTGGTTGGAGCTTCTAGCATATTTACACAACGGATCAGCGTGCTTTTCCCTGCACCTGAAGAGCCGATAACCCCAAAGATTGTACCTTGTGGTATGTGGAGGTTGATGTCTATTAAGGCATTGATTTCCTTAGTGCCTTGATAGAAAACCTTATTTACTTGATTAACTTTAATCATAGAAAAACCTGTGCAGGGAGAACAGAATAATATGTTGAGACTTAGCTCGATTTACAGACGATGCTATGGTGTAACGTGATCTAAGTCAATAGATATTTTTACGTCTAGACGGCTAAACGGTTGTAAGGGGAAGTTTGGGGAAACAAATAGATAGTGATGAACTAAATAAAGCATGCAATAATTACTTATTATAGAGAGTTGATTGAGAACTGAATTTTGTCTAAACCTGCTGTTTTTTTAGATCGTGATGGTGTGATTAACGTTGATCACGGCTACGTACATGATGAGCATGATTTTGAATACATTGATGGTGTATTTGAAGCGGCTAAAGCTTTTAAAGATATGGGGTATTTATTGGTACTGGTGACCAATCAGTCTGGTATCGCTCGCGGTATGTTTAGTGAAGATCGTTTTTTATCTCTAACGCAGTGGATGGATTGGAATTTTGTCGACAATGGTGTGGAGCTTGATGGTATTTATTACTGCCCGCATCACGCTGAACACGGTATCGGTGATTACAAACAAGATTGTGAATGTCGCAAGCCAAAACCAGGTATGTTCATTTCAGCTCGTGATTTCTTAAATATAGATATGGCTAATTCTGTCATGATCGGTGATAAAGCCGAAGATATGATGGCAGCAGAAGCCGCTGGCGTAGGAACTAAAGTTCTGGTCAGAACAGGCAAAACTGTTACTGAGAAAGGTGAGGCTTTAGCTACAGTCGTACTTGATAGCATCAAAGAAGTGCCAGCATTCCTAAAAGGTTAAACTTTAGTTTTAGGTTGCTCAACGCTATCTATACTCAAATCTGAAATAGTTAATTTGTTAAAGACGAGGAGTGCAGTATGAAGTCTTTGTTTATTGCATCTTTATGTACAATTGCTTTAGTTGGTTGTTCGAAATCAGCAGCGCCAGAAGGTGTTGTACCTGACGACCAGTTTGTGACTTACCAGTGTGAGTCTAATGCGTCCTTTGACGTAGCTTTCCTTGAAGGTGAAAAAGCAGTGCTACGTTTGCCTAAGCATGAATATCGCTTAGTTCAAGTCGCTGCAGGTTCTGGCGTTAAGTATATTTTAGACGACGGTACTGCAGAGCTATTGAATAACGTAACTCTACGTACCAAGGGTGAAAATGCGCGTTTGGAACTCGGGCGTGTCGTTTATAAGAACTGCCACCTGTAACGTTAAAGACATTYCATATTTCTATTGTTATTCTAAGTGAGGGCTTCGACCCTCACTTTTTATTTCCCTTTCAGAAAACTTAGGCCTTATGAGCAAAAAACTCACTATTCTTGATATCGCAAAACTGTCGGGCGTTGGTAAATCAACGGTGTCCCGAGTTCTGACCAATGACCCTAAGGTTAAGCCAGCAACGCGAGAAAAAGTAGAACGAGTTATTGCAGAGTCGGGCTACGTACCTTCGAAGTCTGCTCAGTCGATGCGTGGCGGTAGCCAAAAAGTGATTGGTGTGATCATCTCCCGATTAGACTCCCCTTCAGAGAATAAAGCTGTTGGCACTATGCTCAACCATTTATATGCCGCGGGCTATGACGTAGTGATTATGGAAAGTCAGTTTGATCGTGATAAAACCAATGAACATCTACAAGTCCTCAAAAGGCGTAATGTTGACGGAGTAATTGTATTTGGTTTCACCGATTGTGATATTGCTAGTATCGAACTTTGGCAGCATAGAGCGGTGGTTATTGCGCTAGACACTGAAAATGTCACGTCAATTAATTACGATAACGAAGGGGTGATTCAAAATGCCCTGAGCTACCTGACACAACAAAACTTGTCTCAGATTGCTTTTATTGGTGTTGATCCTAGTGATAAATCCACAGGTGAACTTCGATTGAAAGCGTACTTAGAATGGTGTGAGAAAATGAACCTAACACCAAACTATCAAACAGGACAGCTTCATCACGAAAGTGCCTATGAGCTAGTGGATCACGTTATCAGCGCTGACACTCAAGCGATTGTTTGTGCAAGTGACACCCTTGCTTTAGGTGTCATTAAACGTTTGCAAGAGCTACAACGTGAAGATATTGCAGTAACAGGCGTAGGTGGCAATGATCTATTATCCTTCTTATTCCCTAAAATACACAGTATTGACCCAGGCTACGAATCTGCGGGTGAATTGTCTGCTAACCTATTGATCTCACAGCTTTCTGGTCAAGCTGGTATTACTCACCATACGCAAAACCCTATCGTATAACTTCGTAAATCTAACTCATTAATTGCAAAGTGAATTAAAATTATACTGTGATCTCTTTCAATTAATGGGACTGTTCCCATTTTAATTTAATTATCACTTAGGCAATATAATTAGCAGGTGGTGGGAATGTTCCCATTTATAGTTCAAAGCTCAGACGGCATAGGTCCGGGTGATAAAGTTAATTGAAACCAGGGTGGGGAAAGTATGAGTAAGATTGCGAAGCAAGACGTTGCGCGTCTTATAGAGCTAGTCGGTGGGAGTGAAAACATCGCAAGTGTGAGTCATTGTTTGACGAGATTGCGATTTGTTCTTAATGATACCGAGATAGCCAACACTGCGGAATTGGAAAAATTAAGTCTAGTGAAAGGCTGTTTTACCAATGCAGGTCAGTTCCAAGTTGTTATAGGAACTGAAGTTGACGATGTCTACAAAGTGTTAATTGAGTTGACGGGTAAACAAGAGTCATCAAAAGACGACGCTAAACTTGCAGCGCGTCAAAACATGAACATTCTAGAACGTGGTATTTCCCATTTAGCCGAAATTTTTGTACCGCTTCTTCCTGCGATTATCACTGGTGGTTTGATTTTAGGTTTCCGAAATGTGATTGGCGACATTCGCATGTTCGATGGAAAAACTTTGGTTGAGATCAGTCAGTTTTGGGCCACGGTTCATTCTTTCTTATGGCTGATTGGTGAAGCGATCTTCTTCTTCCTTCCTGTCGGTGTTTGTTGGGCGACGGTGAAGAAACTGGGTGGAACGCCGATCCTCGGTATTACCTTAGGTGTAACTTTGGTTTCGCCCCAGTTGATGAACGCTTATATGATTGGTAAAGCGGTACCTGAGGTCTGGGACTTCGGCTTCTTCGTTATAGAGAAAGTTGGCTATCAAGCGCAAGTTATTCCTGCGATGTTAGCGGGTGTTGCATTAGCCTTTATTGAAACTAACCTCAAGAAAATTGTTCCAGCTTACCTGTATTTAGTGGTTGTACCTTTTGTTTCTATCATCTTATCAGTAATCTTAGCGCACGCATTTATTGGTCCGTTTGGCCGAGTACTTGGTGATGGTGTTGCTTTTGCTGCAAAGGCTGCGATGACAGGTGACTTTGCCATTATCGGTTCAATGCTGTTTGGTTTCTTATACGCGCCACTGGTTATTACGGGTATTCACCACACAACGAATGCGGTTGATCTGCAACTTATGCAAGAGCTTGGTGGTACACCAATTTGGCCGTTAATTGCATTATCAAATATTGCTCAGGCTTCTGCGGTAGTTGGCATCATTATTCTTAGTAAACGCGAAGGTGAGCGTGATATCTCTGTTCCTGCTGCGATCTCTGCATACCTTGGGGTGACAGAGCCTGCGATGTACGGCATCAACTTGAAGTACAAATTCCCAATGCTTAGCGCAATGATAGGCAGTGCTGTTGCCGCTGCGATATGTGGTAGTGCTGGTGTTATGGCGAATGGTATTGGTGTAGGTGGCTTACCTGGCATCCTATCTATTCAACCTCAATATTGGTCAATCTATTTAGTCGCAATGCTGGTGGCGGTTGTATTACCTGCACTATTAACGTTGTTCTTCTATAAACGAGCTCAAGCTAAGGGTGAATTAGCACTGGTAAGTGCAAGTTAATGACCCTGTATATGCAATAAATCAGAAAACGAAACGTATAACCTTTTGGAGTGGTGGCTTTCGCCACTCCGTCTTTGATTTTATTAAGAGTAAGTAGCGATGACGATTCAAGCGGCAGATGCAATGTGGTGGAAAACAGCCACTATTTACCAGATTTATCCTAAAAGCTTTTGTGATAGCGGATCGCAAGGTTCTGGTGACATTAAAGGCATCATTTCAAAATTAGATTATTTAAAGACTTTGGGGGTTGATGCCATCTGGCTAACGCCTGTCTATCAGTCACCGATGATTGATAATGGTTACGACATTTCAGATTATTACGCGATCAACCCAGAGTTTGGCACTATGCAAGACTTTGATTTGCTACTGTCTGAAGCGCATCAGCGTAATATCCGTATTGTGATGGACATTGTTGTTAACCACACTTCAACGGAACATCATTGGTTCCAGTCTGCTTTAGGTGACAAAAATAGTCCTTATCGCGATTACTACATTTGGAAAGACCCTGTTGACGGTCAAGAGCCGACAAACTGGCAGTCGAAATTTGGTGGTAATGCATGGGAAATGGATAAGGCTACTGGGCAGTACTACCTGCACCTATTTGCCAAAGAACAAGCCGATTTAAACTGGGAAAATCCGAAAGTTCGTGGTGAAGTAAAAGAGATCATCAGTTATTGGGCTGAAAAGGGCGTCGATGGTTTCCGTTTGGATGTCATTAACCTTATTTCTAAGCAACAAGACTTTGCTAATGATGATATTGGCGATGGTCGACGATTTTATACCGACGGTCCACGAGTTCACGAATTCCTTCAAGAGATCAGCGAAGCTGTATTCCAAAAATACGGTAGTGTTACTGTTGGTGAAATGTCTTCGACGACTTTAGAGCACTGTCAGCAGTATTCAAACATTGATAACAGTGAACTGTCGATGGTGTTTAACTTCCATCACTTAAAAGTGGATTACACCAACGGGGAAAAGTGGACTAAGGCTCCATTTGATTTTCAGCAATTGAAATCTATCTTCAACCATTGGCAAACGGGTTTAAATGGTAAAGGGTGGGGCGCATTGTTCTGGTGTAACCATGACCAGCCAAGGGTAGTTAGTCGCTTAGGCGATGACAAAAACTATCGAGTTGAATCCGCTAAAATGCTCGCAGCTTCGGTACATATGATGCAGGGAACGCCTTATATCTACCAGGGTGAAGAAATTGGTATGACTAACCCAGGTTATACCAACATTGAACAATACCGAGATGTGGAAAGCACCAACATGTATAACGTGATGGTCAATGAGCAGGGTGTTGCGCACCAAGATATGATGAGTATTCTGGCACAAAAATCTCGCGATAATTCTCGTACTCCAATGCAGTGGAACAGTTCTGCATTTGCCGGATTCTCAAAAGAGCAGCCTTGGTTGGATGTGGCGGCAAATTATAAAGAGATAAACGCAGAACAAGCGGTGCAAGATGATGATTCTGTTTTTCATTTTTACAAGCGTCTAATAGAGCTGAGAAAGGAAGTCGCGGTGATCACTGATGGTGATTACACTGATTTGTTGCCTGAGCATGAAGCGGTATTTGCATACCAAAGACAAACGGCGACTCAAACGCTGATTTGTTTGAATAACTACTACGCGGATGAGTGCAGTGTTGAGCTACCAGCAGGTATTAATTTGATTCGAGCTAAACTGCTCTTGGGAAATTATGCTGAAAGTGAAATGCCTGTATCAACCCAAATCACTCTACGACCGTACGAAACTAAGATTCTCTTGATAGAGTAATACTCGCCCCCCTATGCGAGTCAAGCTTTGAACCTGAGGCTAAGGCTGACGGTTCAAAGCTTATTTTTTTAGTCCGTTGAGACTTGCTGCAACAGATCCAGTTCCTGCTCAGTGAGTAACCCGTCATAAGAAAACTCATTGAGCTTATCTTCTTCACGTTTTACTGCATGTAAAAGAGCCTTCAACCGCGCTTGGGAAAGCGGCTTGATAACATCTTTTAAAGCTTGGAACTCGTCATCTGTCATTGTCCTATCCGTTGTTAAAAGTAAATGAATGTAGTGACATTACTTCTTCATGGAGTTGGATGTTATTTTTCTCAGTAAGTTCAATATGTTTCACAAGACCAAAGCTTGGGTTAAACCAAATCTCGGTATTGAGTTTGAAATCTGTAGTGCCATAGTCACCGCAGCTAACGTTGTAGTAATTTTCGACACCTAGATAAGCCGTTTCGATGCTTTTTCCCTGAATGGAAACAGATACTCGTTTGCCGTTTTCTTTGATTTGTTGGCTCCAGACAAGGCGACATTGCGTATCTTCTGGGCCAAGGTCATCAACACCATTAGGATAAAAAACATCAAGTAGATCGGCTAATTGCCCTGCGCTGGTATTAAGCTCTCTTTGTATTGAGTTGTGGCTAATATCGAGATTCGGGTCTTTTTGTTTCACTGCACTACCCGAATGTTTGAACAAAGGGTTAGTAACAAATAAGTCTTTATTGTGTTCTTTGCTCACTTCGATGCTGCTGTCGACGAGATGCGTGAAGTCATCTCCACCTTGATACAAAACACTGAACTCTGGGTCTTCACCAAACACAAATGTATCAAGACCGAAAAAGTGCTCTGAACCTTGGTTTTGTTTGTCTTCCACCCAGCTTTTGAGCTTGGTTATATCAGCGGCTTCTTCAGAGCCGTTAATTTGCGCTTGGTCGAGTTCATCTTGGAGGCGCGTTAGTAGATCTGTTGTGCTTATCGATGAATAAGCGAAACGTATCTCCTCGTTTTCTTCACCATCTTGGTAAGTCTTGTAAGAGAGAAAAGACAGTTTTTCTGGCGAAAAATTAGAGCCTTTTATAGGGAAATCGAAATTATTGGAACCTGACGATTTATTAGGATCAATACCTGTTGAAGATCCACTGTCACCTCCACAACCATGGAGGGCGATGACTGAAGTGGCGACGATAGCAAGAGCTTTATTCATGTGAACATTCCTGACGAGTGAATGGCGTGAGTGCCAGATTGGATTGCCAGGAATGTTAGGTTTTTGCTGGAGAATAGGGCAAAAAACGAAATTAAATAAAAGCTTAATTTATATTTAGGTCTTTGTTTTTAAGATGAACTTTATCTCTCATTTAAAACGCACTGCTGCTTGGTTTCGAAATTTGAAGTCCAACGGAATGACAGTAATCGAGCATTAAATTTTCCCATTGTTTGAGGATGATTGGATCCTTCACACTGAGTTTTAGACTTTGCCAAGGCTGTAAACAAGTCGCTTCAGATTCTGGTTGAGAGAGCCTATCAAAGAGTGCTTCTGATGGAACGACACGTAACAGTGCGACCAGTGATTCCATGTAATTCAGTCTGAATTTATCCATGTTTCCTTGTTTATAGGCGATGTGAGAAATCACCATATAGACCAGCGCGTTTTCTATTCGAGAGTTACCAGCAGGAGTAGTCAGAAATTCACGAGCGGATGTGAGATCTCGGACCTTAAAACTGATCATGCCGAGCCATAGGGTGAGTTCATCGGGAGTACGCGCAAAGTGCGCCTGAATCCTGTTGGTGAATTGGATGAGTTTCTGTTTATCGGTTTCAAATAACACTAAGTGTCGAGCCAGAAACGTAGCGGTCATTTCATCCAAAGGAATGCTATCAATGTCGAGTGACTGTTGAGCTAACAAAGGCATCACTTTCGATGTGTTTGCAGACCATGCTGTTTCGCTTGGCTCTGGCAAAGTGAAATAGTGAGCCAGATCTTTATTGATGGCCATCAGGCTATCTGCAATGTCACTGACGTCTATCGAGTAAATTCCACGGAAAGCGAGTTTGCCTGAACTTGGGTAAAGCAAACTGATTTTTGCTGAAAGGCGACTGTCGACTTCTTGGTCTTTCAATTGAATATTGACGAGGTAATCACTGGTTCGCATATTCTTAGCGCCAGGGAAGAAAGGGGAGCTGTCGATTGGATCTAGAAAGTAACTCGGCGCATCTTGATTTGCTATATCGGTAAAAGCGTATTCAATTTGCTGCTGCAAGAGTACAGCTTTGACGATACTGCGGTGCTTACGTGCATTTTCCCCGATTGCGTCGACTCGGTTTAATAAGAGCTCGACTTTTGGGATCAAGCGTTGTTCATCCATAAGCGATGCGGTGTTGCTTGAAGAGATCCAATACAGGTAGCTGACGATGGCGGTACACGTGAGTGAAATAGCTAATAGGGCACAGAGCACCAGATTTGCTTTTGAAGGTGTACTAGGAACAGGGGCGCTTTCTGGTGACGGTGATTCTTGATGGTTATCCAAACTGACAGAGCTTGCATTGAAGTAATAGCCTTTACGCGGGTACGTAACGAGTATTTTGGTGGCATCAGAATCGGGCAGAGATTTTTGTATGATTGAGCGTAACGTGCTGATGCGGTTGGTCAGGACATTTTTTGAGATAAAGTTACTTTGCCAAACCGATTCAATGATGGCGTCGGCGGAGAGAGGCTCTCCAACACTCGTCAGGAAGAGTTCTAGTAACTCAACTGAGCGTGGTTCTAGGTCGATTACTTGCCCATTATTACTCAAGGTACGGGTTCTTGGGTTGAACTCTAACCCTTCAATGTAAATGGAGGTATGAGCGTGTTTGGCGGCAGACAGGTAATCTTTCATAGAAAGGACTATAGCTTATAAAAGCGGGATTCTAGCTGTTTTACCCATCAAAAACAGCTAGAAATTGTTGAAAGCGAGCTATGAGTTAAGATGTATAGCTTACTGAATATCTCGTTGGTTTGTGATTCATCGCGAGTACGACATTCAAAGCGACAGTGCCAAGAATAGAAACTGCAATAATCCAAGGCGTCACAAAGAAGAAAGAAGCAAACAGAATGCAACTATCAATAGCCATTTGTGTCTTACCTACTGAAATACCAAATCTGTCTTGAATGAATAAACACAGGACATTGAAGCCACCTAGGCTAGAGCGATGTCTAAACAAAATGAGCATGCCAAGCCCCATCAACAATCCTCCAGCGATCGCACAGTAGATTTCGTTAATAGTATCTAAAG
>NZ_JAKJSW010000138.1:0-11958 GCF_050337375.1 Vibrio makurazakiensis
GCACTCGACCAGGGCACAACAAGCTCTCGCGCTGTTATCCTAGACCACGATGCAAATATCGTCAGCTCCGCTCAACGTGAGTTTACTCAAATCTACCCTGAAGCAGGTTGGGTAGAGCACGATCCAATGGAAATTTGGGCAACGCAAAGCTCAACACTGGTTGAAGCACTAGCAAAAGCTGGCATTCGTAGTGACGAACTGGCGGGTATTGGTATCACCAACCAACGTGAAACAACTATTGTTTGGAATAAAGAAACGGGTAAACCGGTTTATAACGCGATTGTGTGGCAATGTCGTCGTACTGCTGATATCTGTGAAGACCTTAAAGCTCGTGGCCTAGAAGACTACGTACGTGACAATACAGGCTTAGTCCTTGACCCGTATTTCTCAGGTACAAAAGTAAAATGGATTCTAGACAATGTTGAAGGCGCTCGTGAAGACGCTGAAGAAGGCAAACTACTGTTTGGTACTGTTGATACTTGGCTAGTATGGAAAATGACGCAAGGCCGCATTCACGTTACTGATTACACGAACGCGTCACGTACCATGTTGTTCAACATTAACGACCTATGCTGGGATCAAAAGCTACTTGATGAAATGGGTATCCCTGCATCAATGATGCCTGAAGTAAAACGTTCATCAGAAGTTTACGGCCAAACTAACCTTGGCGGTAAAGGCGGAACACGTATCCCAATCGCCGGTATCGCAGGTGACCAACAAGCTGCACTATTTGGTCAAATGTGTGTAGAAGCAGGTCAAGCGAAGAACACCTATGGTACGGGTTGTTTCTTACTGATGAATACAGGTAAAGAGAAAGTCACATCACGCAATGGTCTACTAACGACTCTAGCATGTGGCCCTAAAGGTGAACCAGCTTACGCACTGGAAGGCGCGGTATTCATGGGCGGAGCATCAATTCAGTGGCTTCGCGACGAGATGAAATTACTGGCTGGCGCAGAAGATTCTGAATATTTTGCCACTAAGGTTGATTCATCAAATGGCGTATACGTTGTACCTGCATTTACAGGTCTTGGCGCGCCATACTGGGACGCATATGCTCGTGGTACGATTGTTGGCTTAACCCGTGGTGTTAACTCTAACCATATTATTCGAGCAACACTTGAAGGCATTGCCTACCAAACTCGTGACGTACTAGATGCAATGCAAGCTGACTCTGGCATTAAACTAGCGAASCTACGTGTCGATGGTGGTGCAGTAGCGAACAACTTCTTAATGCAATTCCAATCAGATGTTCTGGATACAGAAGTTCACCGCCCTGAAGTAACAGAAGTGACCGCTCTTGGTGCAGCTTACCTAGCTGGTTTGSCTGTTGGTTTCTGGGACAGCATTGATGAACTACAAAACAAAGCAGTTCTGAACCGTACATTCGAACCTCATCACGACGAAGAAAAACGCGCACGCCGCTACAAAGGTTGGAAACGCGCTATTAAATGTGCACAAGTATGGTCTGAGCTTCACGACGAAGACGCATAACAACGTATATATTCGGTAATCGCACTCGTTTTTTGAGCGAATCGTGCGAAACGAAAGTCAAAAGAGCACCTATATGGTGCTCTTTTTGCGTTTTAGCCCTGATTCCTTAGCTTAGAAGCTTCTCACTCCTCACCAATTCGAGCACAATAGCACGAGTTTATATTTTCGAATTTGGTGCTCTAGAATATCTTTTGAGCACAAGGGAGTGGTAAGTGAAGCAAATACCAAGACACCAACAGATCGTTGATCTGGTAAAAACACAAGGATATGTCAGTACCGATGAACTCGTTGAAAGGTTTGATGTGAGCCCTCAGACCATTCGACGTGACCTAAACGAACTTGCAGACACGAACAAGATTCGTCGTTACCACGGTGGCGCAACTGTGCCTCTTAGCTCAGAAAACACGTCTTATGACACGCGTAAAGCGCTAAATTTCAACGAAAAAGATGTCATCGCAGAAGAGGTGGTTAAACACATTCCTGATGGCGCTACGCTCTTCATAGATATAGGGACAACCCCAGAAGCCATTGCTCGCGCGCTCAATAAAAACCACAAGCAACTTAGAGTTGTCACTAACAACATCAATGTGGCGACCATACTGCTGCCTAACGCTGAAATTAAAGTGATACTGGCCGGTGGTGAAGTCCGAAACGTGGATGGTGGTATAATGGGCGAAGCCACGCTCGATTTCGTCAAACAATTCCGCTTAGACTTCGGGATCTTAGGGGTTAGTGGTATCGACTTTGATGGCTCACTACTCGACTTTGACTACCATGAAGTAAGAGTGAAACAGGCGATTATTGAAAACAGTCGCAGTATCTTCATCGCCGTCGACCATTCTAAGTTTGGACGTAACGCCATGGTTAAGCTTGGAAATATCAATCAAGCGCATATGGTATTTACGAATAAGCAGCCACCTGAAGAAATCCTGACCATCCTCAAAGAATCATCGATTCCTTTAGAAGTGATTAAGGCAACAAGTGCAGATGCGGGAAAATAAACATTATTTTTACACCCTTACAACATGAACTCATGAAAATGTTCGAACACGCCTAAAACACGCACTATACTCAATTTAGCCTCAAGTTTAACCTCTACTTAACTTAAGTAGGGGTTTTTTTATGCGTGAATCACATAAAACGCGCATAAACGAAAATAAAAAATGACCAGAAACGAAAGTTCGTATAGGATTTAATGAGTTCCCAAAATGCTCGTTCGCTCACCAAGAGGTCAAATTCATGAGTGCTCAATCAAATAATTCAAAAAATAGTACATCTTCCACTTTAGATTTGATCGTAATCGGTGGTGGTATCAACGGCGCAGGCATCGCTGCGGATGCTGCTGGTCGCGGGTTAACTGTCGGCTTATATGAAGCAAATGATTTCGCATCGGCTACTTCGTCTGCAAGTTCAAAACTGATCCATGGTGGCTTACGCTACCTTGAGCACTACGAGTTTCGTTTAGTTTCTGAAGCTCTAGCAGAGCGCGAAGTGCTACTCAGAAAAGCCCCTCATATCGCACAGCCAATGCGCTTTCGTTTACCACATCGACCATTTTTACGCCCAGCATGGATGATTCGCTGTGGCTTATTCCTTTACGATAATTTGGGTAAACGCACGACACTTCCAAGTAGCAAAACGGTTAACTTGGCTCAATCAGGTTTGCTAAAACCAGAAATCAAAACCGGTTTCGAATATTCTGATTGCTGGGTTGATGACGCACGTATGGTGCTTATGAACGTGTTAGCAGCAAAAGAAAATAACGCTGAAGTACGCAACTACTGCCGCGTAGAAAAAGCCCACCGTGAAGGCAACATTTGGCATGTAACAGTGCATGATGTTATGACAGGTCAACGCTTCGAACGAAAAGCGAAAGCATTGGTTAATGCCGCAGGCCCATGGGTTAAGCAATTTTTTGATGATGGACTAGAACAAGATTCACCACGCAACATACGTTTGATCAAAGGCTCACATATTGTTGTTCCACGTATTCATGATGAACCTCAAGCGTATATTCTTCAGAATAAAGACAATCGAATTGTATTCATGATCCCTTACCTAGATAAGTTCTCAATCATCGGTACTACCGATCTTGAATACAAAGGTGATCCTAGAGAAGTCGCAATCTCTGACGACGAAGTCGATTACCTAGTCGATATTGTGAATCAACATTTTGTTCAACAGCTAACGGCTGACGATGTGGTATGGACATACAGTGGCGTTCGCCCACTTTGTGATGATGAGTCTGATTCACCACAAGCTATAACACGTGACTACACCTTAGAGTTGGATGCTGAACTAGACCAGGCACCATTACTGTCTATTTTCGGTGGCAAACTTACGACTTACCGTAAACTAGGTGAAGCTGCATTGAAGAAGTTGAACCCTTACCTACCAAACATGGGTGCACCTTGGACTGCAAACGATACATTACCTGGCGGAAACTTCAGTTGTAGCCGTGAGCAGCTCGCGACCATGATTCAATCTAAATACGCTTGGATGCCTCACTCACTGCTTCTACGCTATGTCACTCTATTTGGCACTTACACTTGGAACTTATTAGACGGGGTAACGAGCGAAGAAGATCTTGGTCAGAAATTCTCAGAAGAAGCTCATGGCGTTTATCAGAAAGAGATCGACTACCTTGTCGAGCACGAAATGTCTGTAACAGAAGAAGATATTTTGTGGCGTAGAACCAAGCTAGGTCTGTACCTCAATGAGTCAGAGCAACAAGCGATTTCTGACTACTTAAAAACAAAGCTTGAGAAAAAAGTTGTGAACTTTTCACAGGTTAGTTAAGTCTTACCTTTGATGCTCTAGATCATTTAGCCCGGCTCGAATCCCCCCTGAGCTGGGCTTTTTCACCTCAATCCCTTCCCTGATAACCACTTCTCAAATCAAGACAACCATTTAAGCCAGTAAGCTAACTAAATACTTTGGTGTTGAACATTCAATTCTAAATTCATTACATTGATTAAAAGCCATAAACGGCGTTAGTTCTTGCCTTAATGCCTCAACAAAACCTTCAAGGTCTTTAACCTTACTTTCCAAAGCTAGATTATGGACCACCAGCAATGATTGCTTGCGAATCACTTTACAATCCATACGAGCAACAAGCTCTCCACGCCACAATATAGGCAGGCTGAAATAACCAAATTGGCGCTTTGCTTCTGGTACGTAACATTCCAGCAAGTAGTCAAACCCAAACAGGCTTTGCATCCGTTTACGCTGGATCAATAAGTTATCAAATGGAGACAGGATCTTAAGCTGGGAGCGAGCTAATGGGCGATCTAACAACGAGAGTGACTCCGGTAACGCGTAGTAGCGAATAACCTGCCCTTTCATTTGGCTTGGTACCGTTAACACCGTAATTTGACCGCTTTCGAGCATGGCTTTAAGTACATTTTCAACGAGAGGTTTGGTCTTTTTAAGCAAATAACTCATTTCGGTCGCATTACCTAGCCCGTTAGCCGTTAAATAGCGAGTGATGAGGTATTGAGCATATTCCTCGTCAGTTGGTAAAGAGGTATCGATACTTGCGGGAATAACACGCTCGGTTAAGTCGTAAACTTTATGGAAATTTACACGCTTCGACACCATTAAATCGCCTTGCATAAACAAGGTTTCTAACGCTTGTTTCGCTGGCTTACCTCCCCATCCCCCCGGGTTTGGCCTGTCCCCTTCAAAGTCCTTCGCCATTAGTGGACCTTCGTTTTCTATTCGATCCGATACATGATCGATTAACTGCTGATCACGCTTATACCAATGACTAATGCGTCCAGTCCGAAAGCCCTCTTTACGGTGTAAGCTAAAACGATAATCTCGCATAGGCAGGTACGCCGCAGCATGCGACCAATACTCGAAAATATCTTTGTTCTCTATAAGTTGATCGAGATGACTTACCTGATAGGCCGGGTTCCGACTCCATAAAGTATGGTGATGTGCTCGTTGTATTACGGAGATAGTGTCGAGTTGGATATACCCTAAATGTTCTATCGCATTCAAAGTCGACTTCAACGGATCCTTGTGGAGACGTTTAGGCGGTAGCTGCTGAGAATGAAGAACAAGCTTCTTTGCTTGAGCAAGGGACAAGGATTCCATAGACAAAACTCAATAAGTTGGGTTTAGCTACGTTAGCCTATCTTGTTAGTGCGAACAAAAGAAAACCAGCCTTAATCACATCATAATGTGGAATAGGCTGGTTTAGTGACATTTAATTCAGATGCGGAAATGTGGTTACCCCGTTAAGCAAGCATCTCTTCAAGCACTTTGAAGACACCCGCTTCTTTGTTACTTGGCGCACTGAATCTAGMGACTTCTTTCAGCTGAGGATGAGCATTTTCCATCGCGTAAGAATGGTAACTTTCTTTAAGCATTTCTAAATCGTTAAGGTAATCGCCAAAACTCATTGTTTGCTCATAAGTGAAGCCCAGCGTCTGCTGTAGATGCTTAATTGCCGCACCTTTTGATGCCTGAGCGTTCATCACATCTAGCCAAATTTTGGCACTTACTACTACTTGGTAATCAGCAGCAAATTTTGCTTTGATCGACTGAGCAACATGCTCTTGGGAGCCACCAAAGTGACAAATTGCGACCTTAATAAACTCATCTTCAACGCTTAAAAGATCTTCAACAAATTGACAACGTTGGTAATACTTGGCGAACTCCGTCGTCGCTTGTTCATTTTTGGTTTCAATATACGCTGACTTTTTACCACACAGAACAATATGAGCGCCTTCAATTGCACGAGCCTCTTTAATGATCTTTTCGATCGCATCTTTATCCAACGTGCAGCTATAAAGCTCTTTGCCTTGGTGCATCACTAACGTTCCGTTTTCAGCCACAAACATCATACGATCTTTCAATGGTGAAAATGTTTCAATCAAGCTGTAGTACTGACGGCCTGATGCTGCAGCAAACATGATGTCACGTTCAGCTAAACGCTCGTAAAGTTCGAAAAATTTAGGATCAAGCTGGCTATGTTCATTTAATAGAGTACCGTCCATATCAGTCGCGATAAATTTGATATTGTTCAGTGGCATTGTAGGGCTTACCTTAATAATTATTATCATGCACAAGCTGTGCAAGCGTAAAACCGGATTATATATCAAACCTCAATTGTATTACCGCATCTGACACAAGTATTACCATTCTATTTGCCCTTATACCTGCTTCTCCCCCTTAGCTTGGTAAACTAGATATAATCGTTATCAGTAATTATAATAATTTCCTGTTATTAGATATAAGTTGGTACGTATGCTGAACCCACAATGGTTAGTGACATTTAAAACCTTGGTTGATGTCGGACATTTCACTCAAACAGCTGAAAAACTCTACATGACACAACCGGGCGTAACCCAACACATCAAGAAGCTTGAGCATGCGTGTGGTTATCCGTTGATCACTAGAGAAGGCAAAAGTTTTGAGCTCACTGAACGTGGTCGCCAAGTTTATGCTTACGCAATTAAGGTTGCTAAAGAAGAAGCAGCGCTTCTCGAAAACCTTAAGTTTGATAACCCTCATAGCGGTGACTGCTCCATTTCGTGTTCAGGGGCTATGGCACTGTTCTTTTACCCTCGGTTACTTGAACTTCAACGCATTCATCCAGATCTTTGCATACAAATAGAAGCAGCACCTAACCACAAGATCCTGAACGATATTCAGGCCGGTGACATTGATATTGGTATTGTCACGCAACAACCTAATACCAACCTTTTCCACAGTGAAGTTCTGGGCAAAGAAACGCTAAGTTTGATCCTTCCTAAATGCTACGAAAATAAGTCTATCAGCATTGAATTATTGAATGAATGTGGGCTCATAAAACACCCTGACGTCGAGCACTGTTTATCTATGTATTTTGAGCATTGCGGAGAAGAGAGTTTAAAGAAAGCCGATATTACGAATTTAACCAAATCTGGATACGTGAACCAACTAGGGCAAATTCTACTACCTGTGTCTAAAGGGCTGGGCTTTACAGTGCTTCCTCATAGTGCTGTTGAGAGCTTCCCTGACCAAGATAGCCTTTATATTACTAAGCCCAAAAATCCGGTTCAGGAAACTCTATATACCGTCCGTAAAAAGAATCGCGACTTACCAAAACGTTATCAACTCATTGAAGAACTATTCTCAGAGCACTTGAGTTAATACCGATGGCTAACGTCTTCGAACTATCCCTTTAAGATCTGAAGTGTAATCAGACAATGGAGAGTGACCCACCAAAGACGAATCGTTTTCGGTTAGCCATTGGTCGAGCAAAGCTTTAGCGTATATACACCCTACAACATTAGCTAATCCAATCCCCACCCAAAGATATTGGCTAGAGAACTGAGCGCCGACTACCGCGAATGGAATCGTAAGTGCTAGTGACTTCACTAATGTTAATTTCAGCGACAAGCCAGGTTGTTGCACACCGTTAAAGAATGACGTGGTAACCAGAACAAGGCCGTAAGCAGGAAAGGTAATTGCGACAATGTAAAAATACCAGCGCCCAAATTCAATAACCTCAGCGCTGTCAGTAAAGATCCCGATAATTGGCTCGACGAATATGGCTGTTAACACACAGAAAGTCAGCCCCCAATACACGGTCATACGCCCAGAATACGCGATCACTTGATCTAACCTTTGAAAAGCTTTAGCTCCAAAATTTTGCGCGGTTAACGGCGTCACAATGACGCTTAGAGATAAAATTCCGGTCAATACCAAAGACTCGATTCGTGTCACAATGCCGAATGCGGCCATAGCACTGTCACCATATTGGGAAACGAGACGTGTAATAACCGCGATAGCGATAGGGTTCAACACTTGCGCGGCAATAGCAGGGCTAGAAATACGTAACACTTCCGAAAGCTGGCTTTTGACATCATGTACAGCACGTAACGAGAGCAGTTCTTCTTTAACAAGCAAGCTAAGCATGAGTAATAGTATGACTGTCCACGAGATCACTGTGGCGTATGCTGCACCCATAAGCCCTAATTCAGGAAAGCCTCCTATTCCAAAAATCAGCAAGTAATCAAACACCACATTTACAACGCCACCCAAGCCCATAATCAACATGGTCTTCACCATAATGCCTTTAGACATCAGTGCAGAATTGGCAATCAAACCGCCCACCAGCACAAACATACCTAGGTAAAGTGGCCCCATATAGAGTTTAACTAACTCCACTGACGCACTACTTGCACCAAGCCRACCAAACACTAGTTCCATAGTGAAGTAACCGATAACACCTAGAGCAATAGTGGCAAGGCTAAACAGCAGAATTGACATAGTCACCAATGACTGAGCTTTTCTAGCATTTTGTTCCCCTAGCGCGCGCCCAACTGTGGCGGATACCCCAGCCGACGTTCCCATAAACAAGCTCACAATCAGAATGTACACCGGATAGGTAAAGCTCATCGCTGCCAGCTCTTGTGTTCCCAACTGACCAACAAAATAGCTATCAACTAACTGGAATAAAAACGTCATTAACATTCCGAACGCTGCAGGGATTGCCATTGAGAGTAATGCGCTTTTTACCGGTTTGTCTAAAAGTGGGTTGTTCATAATCGCTCAGTCCTTTATTAGCTGTCTCATCTACATTAATTTCAACAAAATTGGTTCCAACTATTCAAATGCAGAAAGTCCAACATATTCAATAAACTCAATGACATTGTCGTCAGGGTCATGAATAAATGCTGAAACGCCTGTAGGGTGCTTCATTGGCCCACTACTCAAGGCGATTCCTTGTTCAGCTAATTCACTAATAAACAATTCCATGTTACTCACTTCCAACGCCACATGGGTATAGCCTGTGTGCTTTTCAGCAAGATCCATCAACACGTTTTGTTTCAGATTTTGGTTCGAATTCAAGATTAGGTTGATGTTGATACCTGAAGGGTGCTCCACAATAGCTACAGGCTCAGGCCCACCAGGTCCGGTTATGTAGCGAAACCCAAGCTTTGCATAAAATGCTCTCGCTGTTTCAAAATCGCTAACACGAATACCAAGGTGATTGATTCTAGTAATATGCTGCATAACCGCTCCTGAATGTTTGAGATACATACAGCATAGATTGTTAGCAAAACTTTATTAATAGTCCATTTGTGCAATGATTATTTCCATATGACCTTCAATCTTTTGAGTGAAACGAATGACAAACCAAATACAAACTAACTTACTCGACGGCATTGTTATTTTTGTAGAGCTTGTAAAGCGGGGGAGCTTCACAAACGCAGCATTGTCTACAAACCACTCGACGTCTTACATTAGTAAAGAGCTAAGTAAACTTGAAGAACGTTTAGGCGTGCGCCTATTGCACCGTACAACGCGTACCCTTAGCCTGACACCCGAGGGAAAAGAATTTTTTGAACGCTGCCAACAATTGGTGGAAGATGCTCAAACCGCAGAGAGTGCAGTATCAGGTGGTCAATTAGAACCACAAGGGCACTTGAAACTGAGTTGCCCGGTCAGTTTTGGGTTAACGAAGCTCCAACCTATTTTGGTTAAATTTGCTCAGAAGTATCCCAAAATACACTTAGACATAGATATCAATGACCGGAAAGTTAATGTAATAGAAGAGGGATTTGATATCGTAATTCGCACCTCTAACTCCTTAGAAGATTCCAGCTTAGTCTGCCGTAAGCTATGCACGACTTACGGCGTTACTCTTGCTTCACCACAATACTTAGAGATGTATGGTACGCCAGATAACCCACTAGAATTAGCTCAGCACAAAGTAATTACCTATAACCTGAGTCAACACCCTAGTCGCTGGACGTATATAGGAAAAGACGGCAAAGCATTAAACGTGAATACCGAAAGCAGTATCACTACAAACAGTCCACAACTAGAGCTCGCTATGTGCCTAGCTGGACAAGGGATAACTCGGCTGCCTAAAGATCATATTAGTAATGAGGTAGAAGATGGTCGACTCGTTGAATTATTTAAAGAGTACCCTGCTCTACAGATCCCAACTTATTTGGTTTATCCCAGCAAAAAACATTTATCTGCAAAAGTCAGGCACTTTATTGACTTTACTGTGAATGAACTCTCTGAGTAATGACTCTTTAATAATATCCAAAGATTCACGTTGGTATTATTTACTTCCATATTAAATCATCATCTTTAAAACATAGTTCTTAGAAATAAAATGGTGCTTCAACGCTGCCGCCGCGTGTAATGAAACTAATGCCACTAATAATGCACAACTGACTCTATGTGAAATAAAGAAAAATTGGTTAACCTCTGGCGAAGAGATAATATTATCAATGGTAACTAACCAGAAGAATGAATAAGGTTCTTTTAGCATCAAATATCCTGTACTAAACACCAAAAACATTAATAAATAAATTAACGCGTGAGCCAGCTTAGCCACACTTTTTTGTAGAGTGGGGATCGTCGATGGCATTTTGGGCTCTATACGAAAGTGACTCCAGATAAAACGAATCACCAGAATCGGAGTCGCAACAGTAGCCAGTGACATATTTAAGATAGACAAGAATGAGAAAATAGCAGGTTGATCCATCACGAAATGCATAGCGTAGCCAGCGACCGTTGCATATATAATAACGACTGCCATTACCCAGTGAAGAACACGACTACATATATCGTACTTAGGATGATTCATTGCGCACTCCATTTGCTCAATTGATTTCATATCTATACTAGTTTTGATCATATTTCAAAGTTAATACAAGCCCCATATAATCAATATRCTTTATTTCAATCGAGCAAACATCAACTTGGGATTTTGATCGCATATGCATAATATAAAAGTCTAACTTCATATAACTTATTAGTATGTATTAGATAAGTAAATCCATTTATATTTGACGATATTAATAGGTGAAAGTGAAATTTATAAATCAGACTCACATCGAAAGATACATAAATAAGGAACTTCCTATTAACTTTGGCTGTTAGTCTATTAATTAACACAAACAACAATAGGAAATATAATGAACAAGGAAAGTCACCACCAAGTTAATAGTTCCCGCCGACTAAAAGTCAATGTATTAGGATTAATGATAGTAGCTTCGCTAACAGGGTGTAAATATGTAGAACCGCTGATCTCACAACCGGCAAGCGCTCTCGAAACAGGGGTACCAGAGTTTATTGGTGAAGTAGTAGAGGCAAACTCATTACCTGAACATTCATTACCCGTGGACAACCCTTACCTATCAGCATTAGGGAAAAATGGGCTTCATTACGATAACTATAATTCTGATGTGACCAACTTTTCTGGGCCATTAGGTAACGCCTATACTTTAACCTCACACCGTCTAAACGCTCAAGCTATTGCTTGCCCTACTATATTATTCAACCGTCAAGAACTCCTTGTTACCGTTTGTTTAGAATACGGCGCTACCCGTTTATTACTCATTGAACCAAACTCTTTATCGATTATCGCCGAGCACGAGTTACCGCCTAAACTCAACAAAGGGGATGCATCTGGGGGTGGCTATGCTCATTTAGACAATAATGATC
>NZ_JAKJSW010000139.1:0-11853 GCF_050337375.1 Vibrio makurazakiensis
GAATAGCTTGTACCTAATTGATACTTTTATAAATTATTAATAGTGCAGATAAAAAAACACCGCCATAAAGGCGGTGCGAAAAAATTTGACAGACAGGTCAAAATAAATACAGGAAGTATATGTTTCGTTACAATCAATAATCGCAACAAAACATTTGGTAGAATCCTACCTAACTCGAAAAGTACGAGTTTGCAAACACAACATCGCAACCACTAAGCCAATTGATTCTAGAGAGAATCAAGCCGTTCAGGCTAGCGTTGCGGGATGAAATATAGAATTTCTCTCGCCTCTAGACAATGGACAATTTATAATGTTTCAGATAAAAAAAACTAATGCACATTTAGAGAGTGATTATGTCTCGTCGATTACCTCCATTAAACTCGCTAAGAGTTTTTGAAGCTGCCGCTCGCCATTTGAGTTTTACGCGTGCCGCTGAAGAATTATTTGTTACACAAGCTGCAGTAAGTCACCAGATTAAAGCATTGGAAGAGTTCTTATCTTTAAAGCTTTTCCGTCGTAGGAATCGCTCTTTGCTTTTAACTGAAGAAGGACAAAGTTACTTCTTAGATATCAAAGATATTTTTACTTCATTAGCTGAAGCTACCGATAAGGTTCTTGAGAGAAGTGAGAAAGGCGCGCTAACGATAAGTTTACCGCCGAGCTTTGCCATTCAGTGGTTAGTTCCGCGCTTAGCGGATTTTAACCAGCAGCAACCAGATATTGATGTTCGAATAAAAGCGGTCGATATGGACGAGGGATCGCTTACCGACGACGTGGATGTCGCTATTTATTATGGCCGAGGAAATTGGTCAGGCCTTCGAGCTGACAAATTGTATCAAGAATATTTGATCCCACTTTGTTCACCGTCGGTGCTATTGGGCACGAAGCCATTAGAATCACTAAATGATTTGGCATGTCACACTCTATTGCACGATACATCAAGAAAAGATTGGAAGCAGTTTGCTAAGCAGAACGATATCGAAGGGGTGAATGTTAACCATGGCCCTATATTCAGTCACTCAACTATGGTTTTGCAAGCTGCGGCTCACGGCCAGGGTGTTGCATTGGGTAACAACGTACTGGCACAACCTGAAATAGAGGCCGGTCGCTTGATTGCCCCGTTTGATGAAGTACTTGTCAGTAAAAATGCGTTCTACGTGGTGTGTCACGAGAAGCAAGCTGATATGGGACGAATTGCTACTTTCAGAGATTGGATGCTGGCTAAAGCGCAAAGTGAACAAGAGGACTTGCTCGATGAATAACGTCATTATTGATGGTGAAGACAATCCAATCACCTTTATCTTTGCACATGGTGCTGGTGCAGGCATGGATCATGAGTTCATGCAGTCGGTGGCAAAAGGATTAGCGTTTAAAGGGATCCGTGTAGTTCGTTTTAATTTCCCTTATATGATTAAGCGAGCTGAAGATGGCAAGCGTAGGCCACCAGACAGAGCGCCTAAACTGTTGGAAGCCTATCAAGACATTATTGATTCACAAGATGCAGCTAAGATTGTTATTGGCGGTAAATCAATGGGTGGTCGTATGGCTAGCCACTTATCTGAGTGTGACAAGGTTGCAGGTGTGGCATGTTTAGGATTCCCTTTCCATCCGCCTGGAAAACCAGAAAAGTACAAAGGTGAGCATTTATCTGAATTAAAGAAACCTTGTTTAATACTGCAAGGTGAGCGAGATACTTTCGGTAAGAAAGAAGAATTCTCAGGCTTTGATTTAGCGGAATCTGTTCGCGTCGAGTTTATTCCTGATGGTGACCACAGCTTTAAACCACGTAAAAGCTCTGGTTACACTGAACAGCAAAATATTGCCGTTACGGTTGAGAGCCTCTCACGTTACATTAAAGAGGTATTGAATGAAGGGTAAGTACTTGCTTACGTTCGCAGGGCTGTCTGGTGCTGTGTCTGTTATGTTAGGGGCTTTTGCTGCGCATGCATTAAAGGCAAAGTTGCCTGAATATCTGTTAGAGGTATTTCAAACGGGAGTTCAATATCAGCTGTTGCATACTCTCGCTATTCTGGCTTGTGGGATCTTATTACAGTTGAAAGTTAGCCCAAAAGCGCAAAAGTATTTTTTGATTGCCGCGATTTGCTTTATCATCGGCATCCTTTGTTTTAGTGGCAGCCTTTATGCGTTGGCGCTGACAGGAATTAAATGGTTTGGCCCGATAACTCCACTGGGTGGGCTACTATTTATTATTGGCTGGGGAATGTTCTCCGTTGCTGCTTTAAAAATGAATGAGGTAACTAAGTGAAACACGTATTACTCTATTGTCGCTCTGGTTTTGAAAAAGAATGTGCTGGCGAAATTCAAGACAAAGCAACACAACTGGAAGTGTTTGGTTTTCCTCGTTTAAAGAGCAATACAGGTTTTGTATTGTTTGAATGCTATCAAGCTGGTGAAGCAGACAAGCTAGTAAAAAACATTGATTTTCAATCACTGATCTTTGCTCGTCAAATGATTGCTGTTGCTGTTGAAATCAAAGATTTACCGTCAGAAGATCGTATCTCTCCGATCCTTGAAGAACTTTCTGAAAAAGAAGGCTTCCCTCGCTGTGGTGATATTCGTATTGAAACGCCGGATACTAACGAAGCAAAAGAGCTACTGAAGTTCTGTCGTAAGTTTACGGTACCTATGCGTCAAGCTTTGCGTGGCAAAGGTTTAATGACAGCAAAAGATAATACGAAGAAACCTGTAATGCATGTGTGCTTCATTGCTCCTGGCCACTGCTTCATCGGTTACTCTTACCCAATGAACAACTCACAGTTTTTCATGGGTATTCCACGTCTGAAGTTCCCGTCAGATGCCCCAAGCCGTTCAACGCTAAAACTGGAAGAAGCTTTCCACGTATTTATCCCACGTGATGAGTGGGACGAGCGTTTAGCACCTGGTATGTGGGGTGTTGACTTAGGAGCTTGTCCTGGAGGTTGGACTTACCAGCTAGTTAAGCGCTCAATGTTTGTTCACTGTGTTGATAACGGCATGATGGCAGATAGCCTAATGGAAACGGGTCAAATTAAGCACCACATGGTTGATGGCTTTAAGTTTGAACCAGACCGTAAGAACGTAACTTGGATTATTTGTGACATGGTTGAAAAACCAGCACGTGTAGCACACCTTATGGGTGAGTGGATCATCAAAGGTTGGGCGAAAGAAGCTCTATTTAACCTTAAACTGCCAATGAAAGGTCGTTACGATGAGGTTCTACAAGATATCGAGAACTTAAAACAGTTCCTTATTGATAACAAAGTGAAATTTAAGATGCAGGCTAAGCACCTTTATCACGACCGCGAAGAGATCACAGTTCATATTCAGTCGCTTTCGAATATTTCACCGTACTAATCAGCACCAGTTTGTTGCTAGTCGATAGGTTTTAGTCTGTCACGCTGTGCGGATAAAGCTTAAACGAAAAATGCCTAATTCAATGAGTTAGGCATTTTTGTATCTGTTTATATATTAGCTGTCTCGAGTAAACTTAATTAGTTTGATGGCGCCTCATAGCGAAGGTCTTGCAGATTAAAACCCAGCTCAATATCTGTTTTTAGCGCAGACACCTGCTTACATACGCGAGCTGACTCTATGTGCTGGTCGAACTTTTTACGGTATTTTTTAGGTAGGTCACCGGCTTTATATGCTTCTTCAATATCTTGATAGGCGGTTAATATTTCTTTGGCTGCCTTAGGGCCAACACCGGGGATCCCTGGTACTTGGCTAGAGCTTACTCCCGTTAATCCCCAATAATCAGCAAGTTGTTCAGGTTTAACTCCAAACTCTTTTTCAATAAAGGGTTTGTCTAACCAGCGATGCTGAAAGTAGTCGCGAATTTGTAGGGTGGGGGAAAGCAGTTGGCAGTAACCTTTATCTGTGGAAATGATCGTTACCTTCTCTCCATGGCTGGCTACTTTTTTCGCAAGCGTTGCCACTAAATCATCCGCTTCATCACCATCTGATAAAAGTGAATCAATACCGAGTTCCCACCAAGCTTGTTGAATAGAATCAAGACCTGCCATTAACGGCTCTGGCATTGGTTTACGATTTTGTTTGTAGTTTGGAAGTACATCAGCTCGCCAGCCACGATCTTGTAAGTGGTGATCAAATACTGCGATGATGTGGGTTGGCTGAGATTCTGAAAGAATACGATTCAGAGTACGGGTTGTAGTAGTTATGGTTCTTGCAATATCGCTGGGGTCAGGTTGAGCTGAATGCACACGACGAATTAAGTTTAATGCATCGATGATCACAAGATGAATAGACATAACGTTCCAATATTTAAGGGGCTTACGATTAAGCCCCTAATAGTAACGCACTCACCAACGAGTTGAAATGAAGCTGTTAGTCACAGCTGTATTTTCGTTTCTACTTGGCGATTTTATAGCAAGGTACGTAGTCTGAACCACCGGGTAGCTTCATACGTTGCTGTTCAACAAAGTCATTAAGTAACTTATCCATTTTATTCATGAGATCAGCATCGCCATCAATAATGAATGGACCATGCTGCTCAATTTCTAGAATTCCCTCAGCTTTGACATTACCCGCCACAATTCCCGAGAATGCTTGACGTAAGCTTGCAGCTAGGTTTTCAGGTCGTTGGTCTAAATGTAAATCCAGGTTCGCCATACTCTCGTGAGTAGGATCGAACGGCATTTGGAACTCAGGATCTATCTTTAACGACCAGTTATAGCTGTAAGCATCACCTGTTTCTTTACGGTGAGCTCGTACCTGAGGCATTGCCTGGCTCATAATTTTTGCAGCTTGAGCTGGGTCATCAATGACAATTTGGTAATGTTTTTGAGCTTCTTCACCAAGAGTGTCGCCAATGAACTGATCGATAGAGCGGAAGTAAGCTTCGCTTTCCTTTGGCCCTGTTAATACGATTGGTAGTGGCTGTGAGGCATTTTCAGGGTGCATCATAATACCTAGGATATACAGCAGTTCTTCGGCTGTACCTGGGCCTCCAGGGAAGATGATGATGCCATGTGCCATACGAACAAACGCTTCCAAACGTTTTTCAATATCAGGCATGATCACCAACTCATTTACTATAGGGTTTGGTGGCTCAGCCGCAATAATTGATGGCTCGGTCAAACCAAGGTATCGATGGTCAGTGTATCTCTGTTTTGCATGACCAATCGCGGCTCCTTTCATTGGTCCTTCCATAGCACCAGGGCCACACCCCGTACAAATGTTAAGTTCTCGCAATCCCATTTCGTGCCCAACTTCACGAGTGTATTGGTATTCAATTGGGTTGATTGAGTGTCCGCCCCAACAAACAACTAGGTTAGGCTCAATGCCAGGAGTTAGTGCCCCTGCATTGCGTAAAATACCAAATACTAGATTAGTTATATGGGTAGCATTGGTTAGGTTTAAGCGTTGGTTGTCTGCGAGGTGCATATTAACGTAAACAATGTCGCGCAGTACCGAGAACAAATGTTCTTGAATACCTTTGATTATTTCACCATCGACAAACGCATGATCTGGCGGATTACTCAGTTCGAGTTTTATCCCACGTTCACGACGTACTACTTCAACATCGAAAGAACGGTATTTATCGAGTAATTCTTTTGAATTGTCGGTATGACTGCCTGAGTTTAGTACCGCTAGGGTACAGTTTCGGTAAAGTTGATAAAGGTCGCTAGATGCCGTTTTTTTAAGGCGCTCAACTTCAAGTTGAGAAAGCAAATCCATGCTACCGGCTGGGCTGATATGAGTGATCATAGTGCCTCCTTGTTCTATTAAAAGGAAAGCTAATTACCAGAGATGAAAACTGAGCCCGGATCTTTTTGATGAGGACTATTAAGGAATAAATGATAATTTAGCAAACTGTTAACAGTTAGCTTAGCAAAGATTTGAAGTTTTGCGATGTGATAAGTGTTTGAAAAATTGCAGTAAATTGAATTTTATATTTGTTATTAGTGCCACACCAACTGGTTTTTACCCAGCTTTTTGGCTTTATTGAGGGTTCTATTTAAACGTTCTAATACTTCTTCTGGTGTGTCAGATTCTTTAAATTGAGTACTTGCCGCACAGAGCGTGATCGTGATTTGCTGGTCGCGGAATTTGAAAGGTAAACGGCTAACTTGTTCTTGAATATTAGAGATAACTTGGTGGCAGTAATCATCGTTTTGTTCAGGCAGTAGCAAGACAAACTCTTCCCCAGAGAAACGAGCGACAGTGTCTGTTCCGCCAACTTCTTTGGTTATAGTTCGAGCGATGATTTTTAGAGCTTTATCACCAGCCGTATAACCGAAGCTGTCGTTAATGGCTTTAAAGTTGTCGATATCCAATAGCACGACACGTAAAGCGTGTTGCGAGCGAATCCAACGACGATATTCCAGCTCAAGACGATCCGTAAAAGCAGTACGATTGTAGACTTTGGTTAGAGGATCTAACAGCATACGCTGAGCTTGGTCTTCTAAGCGGCGGCGGTAATCTTGAGTGACTTCAAACAACGAATCAAGTTGGCCTTTGCCGTAATTCATACGCTCTACCAGTGCCAGCTCTTTTTCTTCCGAGTGGCGTAGGCGTTCTGACAAAGATGCGATCTGACTTAATAAAGGGTTAATCGTATCTTTGAGTGAATTAATTTCTTTCGCATTCTTTACTGAAATTTGGCTTTTGGTAACCAGTTCATTAAGTTCGCTGTTTAAACCTTGTCGGTGTTCTAAGTAGCTTTGGCTTTGGTCGGTATTTTGGTCTGCAGTTTTGATACTAGAAGAGAGGGAGGCATTGAGCTGTTCGATGAATTGTTCTGATGTCTTTCGTTCTAAATTAGTCCCTTCAATCACTAACTTAAGCACTTGCAGTGTCAGCTCAAACAAAGCTTGTGTCGATACACCAAGTAGCAACTTCGCCCGGATATCGATAAGAATCTCACCAGATTCACCTTCAAAGTCTAACTCTGTGATTAAGTGTTGAAGCTCTGTAGCTAGGCTCGCTAGGAGTTCTTGTTCTGGGGAGTATTCGCTATCTGAAAAGTTAGAACGGGAGTTTGTTGCCATAATTTTGATGGCACGTTCATAAATGCTGAGCAGCTTCATTGCATGGTCAACCTTTTGGCTGCCATTGCATTCAGAAAAGCTCAGTAGGTTACGTAGATCGCGCTTAAGCTGCGCAGGTAACCCGGTGATTCTCTGCAGAGTTTCACCGCTGTGCTTTATACTGTCATCCAGATATCCATTCTGTTTATCCATAGCCAACGTTTTCTGCTTGAGCATCCTTTCTAACACGGCGAGTCGAGGTATGAGCGTGCTGATGTCTTTTTGTTGTTCTAGCTCTTCTTTTAGAGCGAGCAGCTTCTCATCAAGTTGTTGGTTATTGCCAACACATGCACCAGTAAGTGATGCAACAATACGCTTAAGAACTTTTTGCTCTCGTTTAAATTTGAATGAAGTATCTCGTTGTGTCAAACGCACATGTTCCAACTGAGATTTCAGTTGATGCAGCTGAGCTTGAATATCTTGTTCGAGAATACCCATAGAAATATAAACTTATACCACTTAGATCAAACATGATCTTATTGATGAAATGCGAATTAGTGATAATAACAAAACTAAAAATAACGTCACCTAGTTCGGCTATCAAGTGCGTGATAATTATTCATCTTTTAGCATTTTTTTGAGGCTGTCCTCATTCTGATATGAAGATTGTATTTTAATTAGCCCCTGATTAATGGCATGTTTGCATGCTTCTCTTATGTTACCAGTTGCAAGGCTTGCAGCTGGGGCGTTCTCAATGGCTTTCAAATACACCCATTGGCTAGAGTGTTCTTTTAAGCTGGCTTCTCGCGCTAAATTAGTCGACATGAGCAGTAAATCCAAAAGCTCCTGGTCGTTTATCGCGGTATAAGCTCGCGGAAGGAAAGGGTAGTCTGCGATACCAATGCGAACCACTCGGTTGATATTTCTTTCTGGTTCAAAAGCGGTAATCCAAGACTGAATTTTGTGGAAAACCATTTCTGGTGATTCGTTTCGGTCGGCGTTTGGCTCAATATAAAGCAAATTTGCATCAGAAAAATGGTACATGCGAGCTGGGCTATCCATTTGCGATTTTATGAAAGCGCCAAAGGCTTCTTCTAATTCAATTCCTGCTTTGTAGCCGTTTTGGATATACATATTGCGTAAGAACGGAAGGTCAATCATCACGAAGCGCAAGCGGTCGTTCAGTGGTTCGTGGATCAGTTCGCCCATTTGCCATTGTTCAAAAGTTTCGTTGGTGCGCTGTAGCGAGGTCGACAGTTTCGCGTTGAGCATGCGTAAATTGCGTAATTTTGAACGAGAATGTGTGTAAAGATCTTTGCTTAACCCATCAATCTGTCTTTGTTGATCGTGGATTATGTAGCCTCGTCTAAGAACAAAGAAGAACAGGATAATGCCGCACAAGAAGAGTCCAAAAGCGATTTTTTGGAACTTGCGGTGCTCATATTTGTACTCTTCAAGCTCTTCTTCTTGAGATGCATAGTGTAAAGAACGCTCTGCAAACTCTTTTTGTTGTCTGAAAGCATCTTCGCTGACTCGGTTCAGGTTTTGTTGTTGTAGGGCGACTAATGAATTGTAATGCTTAATATTGACTAAGGCTTGTTGATAGTTGCCTGCCTGTTCATACCCCATAGCAAGTAGGTTATATGCTTGTAAGGTAATGCGAGTGTTGTTAATTGAGTTCGCTAAATCCAATCCTCTTTGCGCTTCACGGATCACTTTTTTGCTGTCTTTGAGGTGGTAAGCCAACCCTGACGACATTAGTGCTGATTTTGCTTCGAGTAGCGGTGCGTTGGAGTATTCAAGTAGTTCTAGAGCGCGAGTCAGGTATTGCTCTGCAAGTGGGTAGTTATACAAACGTAAGTAGGTGGCCGCGAGGTTTAGACGAATTTCGATAACCTGAGAAATATTGCGGTCGGTACTTTCATGATCCAATACATTAAAGAAGTGAACTAAAGCTAAATTGTACTTACCTTGGAAGAAGTACACTTCACCCATTTTTTTTAGCACATCAGCAAGGATTGGTGAATCTTCATAGTTGTCATAAAAGTCAGCAGCTTGTGACAGGTGTTCTAAGGCTTTATCAAGCACTTGTCTTTCAAAGAATAGCTGTGCGAGTAGTAAGTTCACTTTTGCTAGACGTGCACTCAAGTTGCCCTCAACGGATTTCCAGTAACCGTAAAGCAGTTCTGTCAGGGCGCTGTTGTACCTTTTGTGAGTCAGGTAAAACTCACCAAATGAAGTGTGATAATCAATAAGAGATTTATCAGAACGACGACGCTCAAGATAGGTTTTGGCATTTTTGAATAGGGCTTCTGCCTCTTCCACATCGTTGTCGTATGATGCTATTTGAGCTTTGAGCATTGTTAACCTAAATGCGACGTTATCTGTAAGCTGGAACGTTTTACTTATTGATAAGAGTTGTTCTTCGATTTTATTGAGTTCGTTTTTGGCATAAGTGGATCTGCGATCGTTAAGCCATACAATTTTGGTTTTTAGTAYACGTACATCAAGCTCTAAATAAGGCAGGAGAAATTGTTTAGCGAGTTTCTCTGCTTCACCGAGTGTCTGAATAGCGGAACGCAAATTACCTAAATTGTACTGAGCTTGTGCAAGGATCTTATAAGCGTCAATACTGCCACTCGGTGTTCTGAGTGAGTTGTCGGTGTCCTCGCGGGATATCGCCGATGGGCTCTGTTCATTCCGATCGGAAAGTGTGCGTTGGTTTAGGTAGTTTGTCGCAATTTGCTTTGATTGGTTTGGATCGATATCCACCAACTTATTGGCTTCGTTAAGCAAAGTTGATGAGTAGATCGTCGCATTCACTGCTGAACTTATCGTTAGGCAAATTAAACCAACCAGGTAAAACCAACGCATGTTATATCCCTTGTTTATTTATGATGTCCGGTATCAAAGCTACTGACGAGCCATACGCTTGTTGTGACTCGGTTTGTCTTGTTCAGTCGAACGGTACGGGTTGATGTCGAGCCCACCACGACGAGTGTAGCGTGCGTATACCGTGAGTTTACTCGGCTTACAGTATTTCATTATGTCGGTGAAGATACGTTCAACACACTGCTCATGGAATTCGTTGTGCTCACGGAAAGAAACTAAGTATCGCAGAAGAGCTTCACGGTTAAGTTGTGGACCCACGTAATCAACTTCTACGCTGCCCCAATCTGGTTGATTGGTGATCAAGCAGTTGGATTTGAGTAGGTGGCTGTGCAGTGACTCAGTGACTACTTCTGAACTTGCAGCGTCTTTTAGTAAATCAGCATCAAACTCATAACTGTTAATTTGAATATCTTGATCATCAATACAGTCACCTTTCATCGTCACGATAGGCTGATTCGTATAATCCGTTACTGTATTTACATTAACCAGTACAGTTTCACCTGCGCAGTTAGACAAATCTTGAACTAGGCGAGCGGTTACTTCATCCCAATTTTTGAATTGAGTCTGGTTGTAACTGTTTAAATACAGTTTGAAAGATTTTGATTCAATTAAATTTGGGCTGGTTGCAGGGATGAAAACTTCCCCAACGGCTACTTGAGGTAGTCCATTTGAGTTCAACCAAGAAAGCTCGTACATAGTCCAAATATCGTGACCAATGAAGGGTAAGTCGCCATTTAACGCGAGATCATCACGGTTTAGACTGCGCGGTACTGGTTGCAGTAGGCTTGCATCATATTGGTTTGAGTACTCAGTTTTTTGGCCTAGGGTTAAACCCGCTAGTTCTTTGGCATCAGAATATTTGCTCATACTTTCGCTTTAAATTCGATTAGAATGGAGCCAATTTTACTGAATCCCTTTTACTGTGTCATTAAGTCATCGCTTACTCGGTGCAGAAAGGTACAGATTCCACTTAATATTACCGCGTTAGGAGATCTTCATGACTCAATGTGCCCAAGATGCACTGTTTTCTTTTAGTCAGCGCTACGTTGATGCATGGCAAGAGCAGCACCAAAGCTTACCTCTCAATGAAGAGTTGGTGGATATCGTGTCACCTTGCGTAGAAGGAAAAAGTGGTGATGCGGTGTTGTGGAAAAGCTACCCACGCGAGCAACATGCTGATTTTTCAAATGTTGAAACTGGCATTGAACTTGAGTTGCATCAAGATATAAAAACTTTTTACGGTGCTCAATATAGCGCAGATATGAACGCAACTTACCAAGGTAATGAGCTAACACTTCTGCAAATTTGGAGTGATGAAGATTTTGAATGTCTTCAAGAAAATATTCTGGGTCACCTTGTTACTCAGCGCCGCCTAAAGTTGAAACCCACCGTGTTTATTGCGGCGACAGATGCAGAGCTGGACGTAATTTCTATTTGTAACCTAACGGGTAACGTAGTTTTAGAACGCCTAGGAACTAAGAATCGCGATGTTCTCGCGGAAAACTTAGCGGACTTTTTAGCACAACTAGAGCCAGCGGTATAAATAGATGTACGTAGTAGAATTGCAATTTGAGTGTTTTGATAACACAACGGTAAGCGCGGTTGATAAAGCGATTAATGGCCTTATGGATGCATTGCGCTTTAACGGACAAGTGTTAGGGCGAGAGTTTCCTATTGTGATGGGCGAAGGCGAGTTCTTTGTGCGTGTGGTATGCCCTGAGCAAGACAGCTTACACCCAAGAAACCACTCTGATTTCGTCGATGTATGTTTTGATAGATTGTCGGAAGCGAGTTTACTTGCGCCGAAAATGCGTATGCTTGGTCGTGATTTAAACTCAGAAGAAGTCGCAGAAGAAGAGACACCAAGCTGGCAAGTGCTTTACACAACATATGTCCACACGTGCTCTCCACTACGTAGCGGAGAAACTTTATTACCTATTCCGTTGTACCGTAATAAGCCTACATCGAATGG
>NZ_JAKJSW010000140.1:0-6147 GCF_050337375.1 Vibrio makurazakiensis
GGTCTGGCATTTGAAATAGCAGAGCCGGGCAGTGTGAGTAAAGCGTTTGAAGGGTTCAATTTACCAGGTGCGCTACTTGCTGTGACTCAACAGCTACCACTACCAATGCTGATTTCAATTTTGTTCCTGATTCTGACGACGATTTTCATCGTTACAACCGGTGACTCGATGACTTACACCATCAGTGTGGTGATCAGTGGTGAGACAGAACCGAATGCAATTATCCGAACTTTTTGGGGTGTGATGATGGGGGTTACAGCGTTAATACTGATTTCCCTTGGTTCTGGCGGTATCTCCGCGCTGCAATCATTCATTGTTATCACAGCAGTACCCGTTTCATTAATTCTATTGCCATCACTTTGGAATGCGCCACAAATCGCAATCAAGATGGCAAAAGAGCAAGGCTACTAATACAGCGGAAATAGGTCTCTGAGGTTCGGTTTCTGAAATTAATTCTCCGAAATTGAACCTCTGAAGTTGAGACCTGGCATTGAGCCTTAGAGTCATAGAGCAATCGCACTTGTGAGTATACATAAGGCGGTATGAAAGACAGTCAATCGAAAGGAAGGGGCGAGTTAGTTCGCCCCGATAGAACATCGAAGGTTAACCAAGAACCAAGGCTAAAGCTCCCAAAATAAAAGAGCAGTTTTGGTGGATGTGGTTAGCAATACTCTTATAACTACAAATAGTGGTGAGCTAAATGGATGCACATCGTTCTACCTACACTGAAGCAACTCTGCGCAATGCAGACATCGTCATGGCACCCGAAAGGCTAGGTGCAATGCACCAAACTCGAATCAGCTTTGTAAGAACTCTGATCCGTAAAATGGCGCAGCAACAATGGCAAGTAACTAAGCATGATTGGCAGCTTTGTCCACAAGGTTATGGGCATGTGATTTACAAATTGGCGACCCCGAAGTATATCTATCATTTAGTCGTATTTTGCGACCAGATAGAAGACGATGAGCGCAATGATCGCGTTATTGCGGAAAAGTGGGATGTGACTTTCGCGTTAGTTTTAGGGGATGTTGATGTCACTCTTCTAGAAAAATTACGCGCTAATGTGCCTTTGCAAGAGGCGGGGAGAAACCCTAACAATGTGCTGGTGCTGGCTCGTGCAAATAAAAGTGTCCGTGTGTTTGAACACATTGTTCGCCATTTATCGAAAGGTGAGCAGCCGACACCTAATGAGTTAGCGGAAGTGGGTTACATTCTTCGTACTACCGCGGTTTATGGTAACGGTAAGTTTGGTATTGCTGACTTCAAAATCCTAGAAAACAACCCTGACTTTAATCAGTCGTTCAGTGCGCAAATGTGTGCTGTTTATATGCTTCGTGAATTTAGCCTGGATTGGGTTCACTATTTGGCGGAGCAGCAAGGTGGTGAGCAAGCCATTACGTTGCATCGTGGTTTACAACGTTATTTAGGTGTTGGTAATGCAACAGGGCTAGGTATGGCACCTTACCTGATCAATCACCCAAGCATTGTTGATCAATGGATGACGACCCGTGAAACTGCGTTAGCGGCKGTATTGGCATGCGACACTGAGGTTGCCAAGTTAGCGCCACTACAAACGCTAATACAGAAAGGCGTTCTTCACCTGCAACAAGTGATCACCATTAACGAGACGCAAAAAGAACTCAACGCCATTGCAGTTCATGATCTGAATTTATTCAGTGACCAGCTGGAGTCTTTAGTCGCTTCTGTAGAAGGTAAAAAGCAGTGTCATACGTGGCATGACCTTATCGACAATGCACAACACATGAGTTTGGAAGCTCAAGAAATCCTGACTTCATGCTTGATGGAATTGTACCCAGAGTTGGTAGACGGCTATCAAGATAAAATGAACTGTAGCGAAACCTTGTCACTACCAAGTGGTAAGAAAGTTCAAGACCTACTCGTGGTGTTAGAAGAAAACTATCGCTGGGCAATTAGCACTGACTTTACGAAAAGTGAAAATAATTACTGGTTCTGGTATCGCTCACAAGATAAAGAAGAGCCTAGATTAGGGGTTCGTGGCGAAGAGCCTGGTGAAGAGCGTGAATTGCCTTTAGATATTGGCCGTCAAGCTTACCGTTTGTACCATGCACTACTCGAATTCGCACCTGAGTTGTCACTTGCTGAGTTTTTAGTTCATAAGCCTCAGTTCCGAGCTATTGCTCGCCGTGTGTGGACGTTAGGTAATAAAGCGATGGGTGACATTCAAATGAATGTACTGCATCAATCTTCGTTACCGATGCACTTGCTGCGTTGCAAGTTGGCGGTATTTGGTGCAACTAAGTTTGACCCGCGTTCAGAGCGCTGGGTACGAGTGACCTTCTTCCAAGGGGCACCCTTATTAGATGAAATCCATGAAGGTGAATGGTTATTTCCTTTATTGCCGAGTGAACTTATTTCAAACCCATCAATAGTAAACGAACAGGGAGGCTCCAGCTTATGATCGTATCTCACAACGAATTAGTCGCGGCGGTAAATAAAGCTTTCTTGGGAATGCGTCGTTCATGTGGTGAAGCTGATGTGATAGCCAATATGGTCGCTGACCTACAAATGGTTGGGCTTGATGGTGTTCGCCATTTTAATAATGCTAGTAGTTATATGGGGTTGGAAGACGATTGCCCTGTCGATATCAATGTTACGAGCGACAATACGATAGAAGTGGACCTTCATAAATGTAGCTTGGCTTGCCATCTGCCAGTGATAATGGACTACTCTATTGAGAAAATGGTCGGTTCAAAAACGCTGAAGATAGAACTTAATAACTGCCATAACCGTTGGTTAGCTTATAGCGAATTAGTGAAATTAGCTGCGAAAGGGATCGCATGCACAGCAAGCTGGAATAACGGCACTAACCCTAAGCGCACCTTATATGTTTTGAACCGTGGCTGCGTTGCACCAGAGCTGTTTTTGTCTGACCTAGCGCTGGGTTCGGATGATCACTTACACAACATGACGATTGAACTGTCGATAAATGATTTTGATGTTAAGCGCTTAGCTGAAGGGTATGAAACTCATATTCGTTCACAAAGCCTCGCGGAAACTCAAGAGAACGCATGGAGTCAGGGCATTGAAGTGGATGATGCTGAGTGGAGTTCGCTTAAAGAAACAGCGACCGCCATTCTTGTCGAAAACAGTCAACGCTCGCTACAAGGGGCTGGAGAGCTAGTAGCCTCCTAAGTCGGCTTATACCCAATAGATTTTAGGGTGCTTAGATTCGATGACCCTTATGAATTGGATCTAATCTTTGTCTCTAAACTTTTAATCATTCAGTACTAATTATTCTTATTAATCAAAAGCTAGGGCAACGTTATTTCCAACGTTTTCCTGGCTTTCTTTTTTAGTGCTATTCGTTGACTTGGCCTAATTAGAGTAAATGTTCAAAACTCTCTCAATTTTACCCGATATTGTGCTATTATCCCGCGCTTGTCTTTGTAATTGATAAAATACGTATTAAAGGTAGGGCGAACTTGACCTGCTTTATGACTTAATACGTCATCAAACTTTTCTCCAATACAGCTTCAATAGCTGAACATCTGCATTTTGCTCGGACGCTAAATGATTAAGTATTTGCTTACTTAACTATGTGCATGTGAGAGCACCACCTACAAAAGACTTCGTTAAAACTTGCCAGCTTTTATACACGTTGAATCGAATTCTGCGTGGTGGCCTTGTTTTGCTTATGTTAACCATCTAATCCTCGGTTCATTAAAAAATGGCGCGAGAGACAATTGAAATAGGATTGTATATGACAACTACGGTTTCTAACTCCGTACCTGATATGACGCCAGAAAAAGAAGTGAACCACCCTTTCTTATCTTTGGTGATCATGGTCATCATTGCGGCAATCGCAAGCTACTTTATCCCTGCAGGGGAATTTGAACGTGTGATGCTAAATGGCCGCACTGTGATTGATCCAAACAGCTATACCCAATTACCAAGTAACCCAGCGACCTTGATGTCTTTTTTTGAATCATTTTTCAAGGGCTTTAAATCCGCTTCTGGTGTAATGGGTGTTGTTGTTTTTGTGGGTGGTGCCTTTGGTATCATTAAGCACATGGGGATTTTGGATGCTTCAGTCGTTGCGCTGACGACTAAGCTTAAAAAACAGGGCTTGTATGTAATTGCACCTGTGATCATGACGGCGATTTTCTTCAACGTCACATTTACTGGCATGCGTGAACTGGATGTGATTTTTATTTCGTTGATGATCCCTATCTGCATCAAGCTAGGGTATGACGCAATGACTGCGCTAGGCGTTGTGTTATTGGCTAGTTGTGCTGGTTTTGCTGCGGCATTAGCCAACCCATTCTTTACTGGTATTGCTCATACTATCGCGGAACTGCCTATGTATTCAGGCATGTGGTACCGCTTTATTGTCGGCATGTTTATGTTACTAACGGGTGCGGCTTTCGTTCTTCATTATGCACGCAAAGTAAAACTCGACCCTACGAAAAGCTTATTGCATGGAACAGGTTATCATTACGAAACCAGTGTTGAAGTTAAAACACTGAGCACTCGTGAGAAAGCCGCTGGAGTCGCGTTTTTAGCGCTGTTTGGTTACATGATTTTCGGTACTCTGAAATTAGGTTTTGGCTTTACTGAAATTGCAGGCGCTTTTGTGGCTATGGCTATTGTTCCTGGGCTAGTTGCAGGTTTGTCGCCGAACAAAATCTGTGATTACTGGACAAAGGGTGTAAGCGACGTATTAGTGGCTGTATTGATCATTTTCTTTGCTCGCTCAGTTTTGACGATCATGGAAGATGCAAAAATTGTCGACTCAATCATCTACTATTTGGCGCAAATCATTTCGGGTAGTTCACAGCTGGTGGCTGCGGCTGGAATTTACTTCTCGCAAGCAGTCATTAACCTGTTTATTCCGTCGGGAAGTGGTCAAGCCGTGATTACTATGCCGATCATCATTCCATTGGCTGATATAGGTGAAGTGACTCGTCAGGTAGCAGCTCTTGCATCGCAATTGGGTGACGGTATTTCCAATTATATTTACCCGACAAATGGTGGCTTGCTAGCTGTTCTTGCGATTGCAAAAGTACCTTATACGAAGTGGGTTCGTTTCTTCTTCCCATTATTTTTATTCTGGTCTGCCGGTGCGTTAGTGGCCGTGGTGATCGCTCAAATGATCGAACTTGGTCCTTTCTAACTACTCTGAGTTTAGTGCACAGATTATTAATAGATAGATTAGGTCTATAGAATAAAAAAAGGCAGCTGACGCTGCCTTTTTAATTTAGATAAGCCTAGTGTTAGTTATTGCTCTTCGTCTAGCATTACCACTAAATCGTCACTCCATATCACCTGCTCCGAACCATCAGGAGCCTCAGAGAAGAATTTTACTGACCAGTAGTTATCCACTTCGCCCACTAGAGCCCAAGTCGATTTCCACGCTTCTTCATCAACAAAAGAAATGAAACCGTCCTGTGTGAGTTCCCAGGTAAATGGTAGGTCACTAGGTTTACCTAGGTCTTTGGCATAAGTACCAGTGCCATCTTCATTAAATGTGTAGACTCTGGTTTTTCCTTTACTGTTCGTGCGTAAAACGTCACCTGTTAACAGCATATCTTCAGTGAAAATATCGTAGCCACCGCAGTCCATGAGCGCTTGTTTGTACTCTTCCCACGTTGCCTTCATATCATTTTTACCGTTATCTCCAGTCCGGCATACATTGTTTACTAGTTCTGCTTGCTCTTCTGTCATCGACGAAGACGTTGATTGGCAGCCTGATAATGTAGCTGCAGCAATAAGGATTAGCCCTGACATCCGTTTCATTTTATTTTCCTTTTTGTTATTAAAAGTACGAGCGACAATTAATAATTGATGACAAGTTGCATATCTTCAAGGTAGGCGATGTGACATGGATATCAATTAGGTCTTTATATTGATTTTGTGAATGAGTTTTTAGCCGGAATTTAGTTTAAATCCATTATAAAACTGTCAGTAAAATGCGACTAAAAAGTGACCGTCATTAAACAAATGTAATTAGATAGTTGGTGTTTTTTACAAATTGATTTCCATCAAATTTGTAGGGTTATTGTGTGTTAAGTTGCACGCAAAATAAGAAATGATTATTCATTCACCAAGTAAAGAAAGCCCTACAAAGGAAATAATAATGAAAAAAACAGTATGTGGTATTGCGGY